>JAEUTM010000302.1 GCA_016788025.1 Bacteroidia bacterium | reverse complement strand
TCCGCTGAGCTCGGCTTCCCGTCTACAGTAACCAGGCCTTCAATTTTCAGAAACTCTGGTTTGTCTCCAGGCCCGGTCAAAAGAACCGGAAATAAAAAGAAGAGTATGTGTTTAAAAAACAAAAACCACCAATTTGCACAAAATTAGAGCAAATTGGTGGTTAACAAATGGTGGTAAACCCTGATTTATAAATTAATTATAAGCTGGCAGAAGTCCATAAGTCTTGCCATATTCCAGCATTTGCTGTTTAAAATCTGTCGGGTATTCGATCTTCACATCGATAATCTTGTCTCCTTCCATTACTGGATTAAGTTTAGGCTGAATAAAGCCTGCATAAGGAGCAATGTTGAGCTTTGCGTAACGGTCAATCACTTCGGCATGTAAGGTTTTGTCAATTTTCACGCCATAATTCTCGATGAGGTTTTTGCCAGCTTTATAATCACCCTGCGACTTAATACGTTGGATCTCTTTCAGAAGTTCACCGAACAACACGCGGAGTTTCTGGTAGTCGTTTACCACGTAGTAGGTTTTGTTGTCCTTCATTTTTTTCTCAATCACATTGTCTTTCGCACCTTTCTCAAGAGCCCAGGCAGCAATCATTTTACGATTACGCATGTGCGCTTCTTCAATGCTGTTGCCTAGTTTAATGCGCGACAATTGTACAACCAATCCTTTTGTGATGTATTCGTCGTAAGCAGCTTTGCCGTAATCCAGGGAAGGCATTACGCCTAGATCAATCAGTTTTTGATCCATCAGGTAATAAAGAGCCACAAGGTCAGCGCGACCTTCTTCCAGGGCACTTGCATAGTTTTTAAGGGTTTCACTGGAAGGTGCTACACCCGGCTCAATTAAACCACTGGCGTGTCCAATAACCTCATGCATATCGGTATGAAGTTTATCAGCCAACGAAGCACAATTTTTTACGCGCTCTTTAATTTCATCGTTGTAATAAAACTCGTCTACCACGCTGGCGCCTGCAGCCTGATCATAAGCTTCCACAATATTTCCCAGGTTTACAGATTTACTTCCATGAACTTCCCTGATCCATTCGTTGTTCGGAAGGTTAATTCCGATCGGAGTGGAAGGAGCAGCATCACCGCTTTCAACCACTGCATTGATAACTTTTGCTGAAATGCCTTTTACATCTGGTCTTTTATGATTTGGCATGATAGGGGAATTGTCCTCAAACCATTGGGCCTGGGCACCAATGGCGGCAATACGTTTACTGGCTTCAAAATCTTTAATAGATACAACCGATTCGAAAGAACCTTTTTTACCCAGCGGATCCTGGTACACTTCGATAAAGCCATTCACAACGTCTACAGCGCTTTCTGTATCTTTTACCCAGGCAATATTGTAAAGGTCAAAATCTTTCAGATCTCCTGTTTTGTAATATTTAATCAAAGCTTCCAGTGCTGTTTTTTGGGCTTCGTTTTCAGTAAAAGGAACCGCTTTTTCCAGCCAGAATACGATGCGGCTGATGGCGTCATTATACATGCCACCCACTTTCCATACCTTCTCGGTAAGCTTACCGTTTTCTTTTACCAGTTTACTGTTAAGTCCATACATCGGATTTTCTTTGCTGTTTTTGTCAACCATCACAGCATAAAAATCGTCAGCCTCTTTTTGAGTAACATTCTCGTAAAAATTAACTGCAGAGGCTTTTATCATATCTGATTTTGAATCAAGACTGACTTTTTTTGCGGCAATCTTCGGATCAAAAATTAAAGGAGTGATAAACTTTACAAAGTCCATTTTTGTTTGCCCGGCCTGTAAAGGGAGCTTGTAATCATCCACATGTCCCAGAACGTGTGTGAAGAAATCTTCCGTAAACTCAGGCATAATTTTATCGTGATTGTAATGGTGGTGAATCCCATTGCTGAACCATACACGTTTAGCATACACTTCGAGTTTCTTAAAGTCTTCGCTTTCGCTATCATGACTTTTAGTGCTTAAGATTGCTTCCAGGGTTTTACGGATCACCAGGTTGTACTTATAATTTTGATCGTAATTAATGTCCCTTCCGCTCAATGCGGCCTGGGAGAGGTAATACAAAAGTGTTTTGGTTTTCAGGTCAAGTTTTTCAAAATCCTGAACACGGTATCTTAGTATACGCAGATCGGCAAACTGTTCCACTGCATAATTAAATTCTTCAGCAGGTTTCATGGTATCGGCAACAACTTTTGGTTCAACTTTCATGCCCGCCAGTTCGTTATCAGAAGATTGGCAGGAACTTAATACGGCGGCTGCAACAGCCAGCATTAGATAGTTTTTCATGGGATGGTTTTTCGTAAACTTACAAGTTTAAGGTTTATTTAGGCGTTTTGCAAGAGGGGCAAAGGCGTTGAATTTGTTACGACTCAACTAGATCTCAATTAAACGAATGACTACGAAACTATTTAAACTTCTGTATTCTACTGTTACCGGGCTTGTCAGTAAGCTGGAATGATTAACCGTTAGCTCATCCCCGCGTGCGTTGGCAATGCCAGGCACGAAGATGATAAGCTGTGAATTTCGTCTTGTTAGGCCGGCCTCAAGGTGATTTATCAACTTAAGCTAGCCGGCCTTACAAGACGAAAGAGCGCGTTGGCGTTCGCCTGGCTTGATTTTTTGCCTACTTTTTTATCAAGAAAAAAGTAGGAAGAAAAGACATTTCCGGTTTTTCTAACCAATACAGCGGGATGCTAATGGTGAGTCATCATATACACTCACCCAATCTTCAAATCCTTAGGATAACAAATAAAATACTTGGTAACCGTTTTACTCAGACTTTGTATGTTGAGAAGATCACTGGCCTGCGCGACATCAAGCAACTGATTGTTGCCCATACGAATGTTGATCTTCAGCTGATCTGCAGTATAAGCGCTGTTATTCACTTTATCCGTTAATACAAAATAAGCGGCTTCTTTTTTGCTGACTTTGTATTTCTTGGAGGCTTGTTCGGCCAACTTTTCACAGTATGCTTTTGGAATAGGGCTGCTGGAAATTTCAACCCTGAACAATTTCCGGTTCAAAAGGTTTGTGCAAAGTGTTGAAAGAATTTTATCCTTGTCGTCGCACCATACTTTTATCGATGCTATTACATCATTGTCGTCCAGTTTGGCAAAGGAATCAAGTAGTTCCGAGCGTTTATCGAAATCTTTTTTCGTAAAATTATTTTTCAGGAATAAACTCAGAGCCGGAGTGGCGAACAAATCTCTTCCTTGTCCCGAAAGTTCTTTGGCTCTTTTAAGAATTGTAACAAGCAGTGTTTCCGCACTCAGTACAGTTTTATGGAGATACACCTGCCAGTACATGAGGCGTCTGGCAATAAGGAATTTTTCAATGCTGTAAATTCCTTTTTGCTCAACCACCAACTGATTTTTCTCCACGTTCAGCATTTTAATAATGCGGTCGCTGCTAATCACTCCTTCACTCACACCTGTAAAAAAGCTATCGCGCTTCAGGTAATCCAGACGATCCATATCCAATTGAGAACTGACCAACTGGTGCAGGAATTTTTTAGGGTATTGATCATTAAAAATTTTTATGGCCAGGGCGAGCTTGCCTTTGAACTCCAGATTGAGTTTGCTCATGATAAGGCTGCTGATGGCTTCATGATTCACCCCGGTAACAATACTATGTTCCAGCGCATGCGAAAAAGGCCCATGGCCGATGTCGTGCAACAATATGGCCACCAGTACAGCTTCTTCTTCCTTCGATGTAATGTTTACATTTTTTTGCCGCAAGGAATGAACGGTTTCCTGCATCAAATGCATGGCGCCAATGGCATGATGAAAACGTGTATGCAGAGCGCCCGGGTAAACCAGATTCGTAAGTCCCAGTTGTTTGATACGCCTTAAGCGTTGAAAGTAACGGTGCTCAATCAGGTCAAAGATCAGATCTCCGGGAATACTCACAAATCCATAGATGGGATCGTTGATGATCTTGCGCTTGTTGGTGGTCATAAATTAAAAACCAAAATTCGTTAATATATTCGTCAATTAAAATAATAGAGATAAATTTAATACGTTATAGGAGCTAAAAGAAAGGATGGATAAAATAAAAATACTCTGGGCCGATGATGAGATCGCCCTTTTAAAACCACATATATTATTCCTGGAAGGCAAAGGCTACGAAGTTGTGTCCGCGGTGAGCGGCGACGAAGCCATTGATATTGTAAAAGAGGATAACGAGATCAGCGCAGTATTGCTGGATGAGAACATGCCTGGAATAACCGGTCTTGAAACTCTTCTGAAAATAAAACAACAAAAAAGCGACCTCCCGGTGATCATGATCACCAAAAGTGAAGAGGAGCATATTATGGATGATGCCATCGGCGGTAAGATTGCGGATTACCTGATTAAACCCGTTAATCCTAACCAGATCTTGTTGTCGTTAAAAAAAGCGCTCGACAATAAACGCCTGGTAAGCGAAAAAACCAATACCGATTATCGCAAAGAATTTGGTCAGATTGGGATGAGCATCAACGATAATCTCAGCTGGGAAGAGTGGGCGGAACTGTATAAAAAAATTATTTATTGGGAGCTGGAAATGGACGCTCTGCAGGACAAGAGCATGTTAGATGTTCTGAAGATGCAAAAGTCGGATGCGAACAACCAGTTCTTCAAATTCATTGAAAAGAATTACATCAATTGGCTTAATGGTAAGAACCCGAATCCTCCAACCATGAGTCATACACTTATCAAAAATAAATTCATCCAGGAGCTTATCAACCCGGAACCTGTATTTTTTATTTTGATCGACAATCTGCGGTTTGACCAATGGAAAGTTATTCAGCCAATGTTGCAGGAATATTACAAGGTAGACAGCGAAGAATCGTACTACAGTATTCTGCCAACCGCTACACAATACGCCAGGAATGCTATTTTCAGCGGTCTGCTTCCAAGCGAGATTGAAAAACGTTTCCCCGATATGTGGTTGAATGATGAAGAAGAGGGAGGCAAGAATCTTCATGAAGAGGCCTTGATGCAGGCGCAAATGAAACGTTTGGGCAAGGATATAAAAATGAGTTACACCAAGATCACCAATTTTAATGCCGGGAAAAAGCTCGCAGACAGTGTGAGCAATCTTATGCAGAACAAACTGAATGTGATCGTCTACAACTTTGTGGACATGCTCAGTCATGCGCGAACCGAAATGGAAGTAATCCGTGAGCTTGCTGAGAATGAGCCGGCTTACCGTGGTATTACCGCAAGCTGGTTCGAACATTCTCCTTTGTTCGATATCATTAAACAACTTGCCGTAAAAAAAGCAAGAATCGTCATTACAACCGATCACGGAACTGTTCACGTGAAAGAACCAACCAAGATCCTGGGCGACAAAAATGTAAACACCAATCTGCGTTACAAACAAGGCAAGGCGCTTGAATATAATGCCAAAGAAGTATTTGAGATCAAGAATCCGGCCGATGCGTTTTTACCGAAACAACATCCGAGCACACGTTTTGTGTTTGCCCGTGAAGACAGGTTTTTCGCGTATCCTAACAATTTTAATCATTACGTAAATTATTACCGGAACACTTTCCAGCACGGAGGCGTGAGCCTTGAAGAGGTTATTATTCCTTACGTGGTATTGACGCCAAGGTAGTGATCAGTCTTCGTCCTGATAGTTATCGGGAAAGTTCAGACTGACCACTGCATATATTCTGGTCATTTGGAGCAGAGTCGAGAAGGGATACCTGATAGAAAAATGAATTCAGCAGAAGTATTAAACCTTGAAATAAAAGATCTTACGGAGCTTCCAAAAGCCGCACAATCTCTGCTGGATTTTGCTGATCAGCGAAAGATTTTTTTGTTTTATGCTCCCATGGGTGCCGGAAAAACGACCCTGATCAAAGAAATGTGTAAACTCCTGGGAAGCGACGATCATTTCAGCAGCCCAACCTATTCCATCATCAACGAATACAAAAGAGACGGCTCAAGCCTCTATCATTTCGATCTTTACCGGTTAAAAAACGCCGGGGAACTTCTGGATCTGGGTGTTGAGGACTACTTCGATGGGCAACGCTACTGCTTCATAGAATGGCCGGAGTTCGCAGAGCCATTCCTGGACGATAATTGTGTGAAAATTGAGATTTCCATCAAAGAAAATATTCGCTACATTCGTGCCTCCGTATTTTAAGCACAATGAAACGTATTTTTTGCCTGCTGTTTATTCTGATAACAGGTTCTACATTCTCACAGTCTGATTCTTTAAAAGGCAAGAACAAGGGACTGTACCTCACCTGGGGTTATACCAAAGCCTATTACAGTAAAAGCACCATCCATTTCAAAAATCACACAGGAACCGATTATCAGAACAACTATGATTTTACGGTTTACAATGCTACCGCAAGCGACAGGCCCGATCTGAAAAAGATCAAAGATGTGGTAAACGTTACAATCCCCCAGTTTGTGTTCCGGGTGGGGTACCAGGTAAGTGATAAATGGGGGCTGGAATTAAATTACGATCACACAAAGTATGTGGTAAATGATTACCAGCAGGTTCATGTAAAAGGACAAATAGGAGATAATTGGGTGGATGAGGTAAAAGTGATGGATCCGGATAGTTTCCTGCACTTCGAACATACCGACGGAGCGAATTTCTGGATGATAAATCTTGTAAGACAATTTAAAATATACAATCCAAATAAAAACTTCCAGGCTTCATGGGTTGTAAAACCTGGTGCAGGTGTTGTAATTCCGCGTACAGACGTAACCATGTTCGGCACCCGTTTAAATAACAACTGGAAACTGGCCGGCTGGATCGTTGGTGTGGAAACAGGCGTTCGCCTGCAATTCCTTCGTCACGGATTTTTTGAATTTGTAGGCAAAGGAAGTTTTGCAGATTATGTAAACGCGTTTATCCTCGGCAAGGGCCACGGCCGCGCCAATCATCATTTCTTTACAGCGCAGATGACCGCCACGCTCGGTTATCAGTTTGGAAGGTAATAGAAATTTTGTCTTTACTATTTACTGTCATTTCGAGTTGGCTTCAGAACTGAAACAGCACAGCCAGTATAGAGAAGTGAACGCAAAAGATAAATGCAACCTCAACATCCCTTCAACAAATTCAACTTACGTTCCATTTGATCAAACAAATCGAGCTTTGACTTTCATTGTTCTTTTTTCTTGATAAAAAAGAACGAAAAAATCAAGGCTTCATAGATTTTCCTCAAGATCTACGTCGGTTTGCTGCTGGAATCTTTGAGGCCGCGCCGGCAAAAACTATTCGAGCGCGGCTAACAAAGCTTCCCCACACAAGCCGCTTGAAGGCAACTTCATAAATCAAAAAAATGCCTAATACGCGACGCCTTCTGCGCATGCAAGCAACCCTCCTTGATCTTTACGTAAAATCTATAAGGCCGATCCCCAACACCCAAAAATCTGGCCACTTATCACGAGAGACCCTTAGGAACGACCCGTATTTCTTAACTGTCACTTCGAGTTGGCTTCGGAACCGGCAAAGCACAGCCAGTATCGAGAAGTGAACGCAAACACACGAGGCTCCAGTTCATGTCTCTATTAAGTCACCCGAAAAAAGTCCCGGTGGGACGACCTGTCAAGCAACTGTCACTTCGAGTTGGCTTCTGAACTGAGAAAGCATAGC
The DNA here is from genome assembly GCA_016788025.1 of Bacteroidia bacterium. Taxonomy (GTDB): domain Bacteria; phylum Bacteroidota; class Bacteroidia; order B-17B0; family Aurantibacillaceae; genus Aurantibacillus. Next base: position 7,642 of record JAEUTM010000302.1, on the reverse strand, counting down.
CAGTATCGAGAAGTGAATGCCAGCACAAAGGCTCCAGCTCATGTCTCGATACATGCCAGGATTCATTGGCAGCGCATACTCGACATGACCGGCTTTTTTGGTTGTAGTGGAACGCCCTGTTTAATAAATCAGAAAATTACGTTCAAAAAAGTCCCGGAGGGACGACCCGTTTATTCAATTCGAAAAATTGAGTTCCAAAAAGTCCCGGAGGGACGACCCGTTTATATAGAAGTAAAAAAATTACGTTCAAAAAAGTCCCGAAGGGACGAACCGTTTATAGGAGAAAGATATCCGAACACACAAACACACAAAACACCACAGACGCGATCCCGTTCATAGTGCCGAAGGCAAGATTCACACGACTTAGGTCATTGGGTTTTACGAGCGTATGCTGGTACACGAGCAGAGAAATAAAAGCCAGAGCACCAATGGCGTAAAGCCAGCTGAAATCTCCCGATAAAAATAAAAACACCACCATCAGGGCGGCTACCAAATGAAGCAGCTCAGATAAACGAAGCGCTTTTTTTCTTCCGAAATAAACCGGTATGGATTTCAGATTCTGACTCTTGTCGAAATCATCATCCTGCAAAGCATAAATAATATCAAAGCCACTGGTCCATAAAAAAACAAGAACACTCACCATTACAGGCAGAATATCAAACGCTTCGGTAAGTGCAATATACGCGCCAATAGGCGCCAGTGAAAGTCCCAGGCCAAGGATCAGATGACAAAGAGGCGTAAAACGTTTGGTATAGCTATAGCCAAGAATCACCAGCAAAGCAACGGGCGAAAGGTAAAAACAAAGTTTGTTGATCAGGAAAGCGCAGAGCACAAAACCAAGACTACAAAGAATCACCATGCTTAGGGCTGAACGGGGGGAAATGATGTTGGCCGGTATCTCACGAATAGCGGTGCGCGGGTTTTTAGCATCAAAGCTCCGGTCAATGTATCGGTTAAAAGCCATAGCAGCACTTCGCGCTAACACCATACAGGCTAACACCAGCAGAAATTTTTCGAGGCTGAAAGAAGCCTTGCCCGACTGGATAGCCAAAGAAAAACCGATAATGGCAAAAGGAAGCGCAAATACCGTATGGCTGAATTTGATGAGAGAAAGATAGTGGTTGATGCGTTGTATCATTGAATCAGGGCTAAGGTACTATTATATCTTATAGAGCCGAAACTATTTTTACCAGGCGAATTAAGCCCTTCCACCGGTTCCAGAACCTTCTATAAAGGTGAAGCCCCGTAAGACGGGCGTCTCCGGGGCTTCTATTTTCCTCTTACCCAAAAAAAAGGAAAACATTATGAGTGTAAAATTACAAAGACCTTTTATTAAAATCAAGAGTTTTTTAGTTTTTTTTTATCGGAGCTCTATTTTTTAAGATTTTTTTAATCTTGTCTCCTCAAAACCACATAAAAAATTAAAGTATTGCTTAATAAATACAGCTTTATAATTAGATTTATTTAAATCTCTGTAAAGCTCCTGTCAGCCGGTGGGGTATCAAGATTTACTACTTTTTGTTTTCCCTGCTTCAGGAAATGCCGCACCAGGTCGTCAGAATCGTGGTAGAAGGTTTTCCGTTTTACGTAGCCCTTCAGTTCCTCCGCGTGGGTGATGGGTTCAAAACTGTCAAAGTACCCGTACCCTGCGTAATGCGATTCCTCCACCAATACCACCGAATGTTCGTTCGCGTGACGACCTTTGTCTAATATTGCAAAGCTCTTTTGCGGGAAACTGAAATTTTGAACAATTTTAATAGCTCGTTTGTTATACTCTTTTATTTCTTCTTCACCGGCACAGATCCCATTGCATTTCTTAATCTGGTGATTAAAACACTGAGCCTCCTCATCGGTTAAACCACAATACCGCAGGCAAAGGTTATACTCCTCCAGCCAGTTTTCAAGTCTTTCTCTGGCGCTGGAATAACTGGTGAACCAGAGCAGGGGAGAATCTGTTTCTTCAGACGTAACGATCTTAAAACGAATGATACCGCTTTTATCCCTAAAATGATCTATACAATGCGAGAAATTCTCGGACTTTCTAACCCGGTTGTATTTTGGCTTATGCTTTTTTATCTCCTCCGATTCTAACAGTAATGCGATCAGCTCGCTTCCTGTAGCCACAAAATCCACATCATACAACTCATTAAGCATTTTTTTGCCTTTATACTGGTCCGAATTGAAGTGCGAGATGGCCCGGTTGTACATGTTGTTGCTTTTGCCAACGTAGATAATTTCTTTTTCCTGGTTCAGAAAATAATACACGCCGCACTCTTCTGGAAGTTTGTTTAAAATATATTGTTTGATTTTATCCACGCGCCGCACCATGATCTCTTCCACACCTTTGTTCTTGTATTGAGGATGCTGCGCCTTTAACTGGATCAGGAGATCAAACAACTGCGCTGTGGCAACCGCGTCGCCCTCGGCCCGGTGCCTTCCGAAAATTTCAATCCCTAAAGATGCACAAAGGTGACCAAGACTATAGGAGATCCGCCCGGGGATCAACTTACGGCTTAAACGAACCGTGCAGAGCGTGTCGCGTTTGTATTTGTAACCCAGCGACTGAAATTCCTCTTTAATAAAACCATAATCAAATCCCACATTGTGTGCCACAAAAATGCAGCCTTCGGTCATCTCAATAATTTTATGGGCAATCTCGTGAAATTTCGGAGCATCGGCTACCATTTCATTGGTAATGCCAGTCAACCCAGCGAAGTAGGGAGAGATATTACATTCCGGATTTACAAGCGTTGTAAATTTGTCTACCACGCTCAGTCCATCATGTTTCAGGATACAGATCTCTGTAATGCGCCCCTTCCGGAACTCAAATTTCCCGGCGCAGGTTTCTATGTCGATGATGGCGAACAATCAGGTTTCTGGTTTCGGGTTGTTTATTTCGAGTTTGAAATTCCTAATCTCAAATCTCACGACAGACAAAATTAAACGTAAAACAGGAGAAAAGCTGCTATAGATTGTAGCTTTTTTGGAGGCAAGGATCTCCTGGCTCTAAAAACCCAGTTTTGATTCTTTTAAATCTTGTCTCTCATACTTTGCTCCTGACTCTTGACTCCTGGCTCCTGATTCCAAAAACCCAGTTTTGAATCTTTTTAATCTTGACTCTCTTACTTGGTTCTAGGCTCCTGACCTCTTGATTCTGCCTTCAACTAGGGGTTAAACCATTCATAGATGTCTTATATCCGTAATAAGGAACAAACGCTTTAGCATTTTTTAAATAATGTTGGCTTTACAAGCGCAGTTTGAGGTTATAACTTAGCATTTCAAACCCCCAACAATATTTTAATGTAAGCAGATAACCTTCGAGACAAAGAACTATTTAATTGATTAATTGCTATCCTATGGAAACACACACAATTGATGTAGTAAATTCGATCAGTGACGAAGCATTTAAAAGCAGGTACCTGGTACCACAAAAACCCCTTGTCATCCGCGGTCTAACCCAGAACACGCCAGCCGGAAAAAAATGGAGTCTCGATTACATCAAACAGGTATGTGGCGATGTAACCGTTGATCTGTATGACAACACCAATAAAAATGAAGCCAGCGCCTTTACCAAACCCGACCTCAAAATGAACTTCGGCGATTATATTGCCAACATAAGCAAAGACCAGCCCGGCAGTCTGCGTATGTTCCTGTTCAACATGTTTAAGAAGAAACCCGAACTCCGCGACGATTTCCCTTGCCCTTCTATAATGCGCGGTGTACTCGGCAGAATGGGTTTTATGTTCTTTGGAGCCAAAGGCGTAAACGTGCGCATTCACCAGGACATGGATATGTCGAACGTATTGCTCACCCAGTTTTACGGGCGTAAAAAAGTAATCCTGATTGCCCCCGAGTATTCGGACCTCTTATACAAGCTGCCGCTCAACACACATTCCCTGGTTAATCTCGATCAACCCGATTATAAAAAATATCCCGGCCTGGCTTACATCAAAGCTTATGAGTGTATCTTAGAACCCGGCGATTCTTTGTTTATGCCAAGCGGCTACTGGCATTACATCACCTATCTCGACGGTGGCTTCTCCGTAAGTTATCGCAAAATGGCGCTCGACCTAAAAACCAAAATCCAGGGTTTGCTCAATGTTTTTGTATATATGCCTTTAGACAAAGTTCTGAATGTTGTAATCGGCAAAGACTGGTTAAGGTATAAAGAACAAAAAGCGCTGAAGCGCGCTGCCAGGGCAATAGCACACATCAAGCTCAGGGAAGTGGAGAAGGGAACTAAGGTTTACGGAGCTTAATTTTTAGAATCAAGAATCTAGAATCAAGAGCCATGACTTGAGCCAAGTATGTTCTAGGAGGAATTAAGAAATAAGAGTCAAAAATCCAGATTTTGGTTCTTTCGTTCTTGGATCAATGCTTGGTTCAAGACTGTTGGATCTTGGTTCAGATTAATACCATTTTGGCTCTTCTATTCTTGACCCTCTAACTTGTCCGGATGCTTCGGGACTTGACTCTTGACTCTGAAAACCCAGTTTTGATTCTTTTTAATCCTGACTCTCTTACTTGGTTCTTGGCTCTTGACTCCTGGCTCTAAAAACCCAGTTTTGATTCTTTTTAATCCTGACTCTCATACTTGGCTCTTGACTCCTGGCTCTAAAAAGAAGCTATAATTTGTAGCAACAATCCGCTACGTTACAGTGTAACTTAGTAGCATGCAAATTATGGATAACCAGGTAGAAACATACTTCAAAGGCCGCGGAGCGCAGATCAACGCTCATAATCGTTTTGTAAAACAGGAATATGTGAGGGAACATCCTGAAGTGCTGGATGAGGAAATGACCCTGAACGAAAAAACGGAAATCATCTATACCTGGCCCAAAACCATCATTAACAAAGTAGAGAGCGAGGACCTGGGATTTGGTTATTCTCTGAATCCTTACCAGGGCTGTGAACATGGCTGCATTTATTGTTATGCCAGGAACACGCACGAGTACTGGGGTTATAGCGCTGGCCTGGATTTTGAGCGTAAGATCATTGTAAAGAAGAATGTGATTGAATTGCTGGAAAAAACCTTTAGCCGTAAAAGCTGGAAACCCAAACCCATTATGCTTTCCGGCAATACAGATTGTTACCAGCCCCTTGAAAGAGAACTGGAACTCACCCGCAATATTTTAAAGACCTGCCTGAAATACAAACATCCGGTATCTGTCATTACAAAAAACTCTCTGATCCGGCGCGACCTTGACATTCTTTCGAAACTGGCCGAACACAATCTGGTACACGTAATGGTGTCGGTAACAGGAACGGATGAATCGGTGCGCCGGATTTTAGAGCCAAGAACAGCCACTTACCGTCAACGCCTTGCAGTGATAGAAACACTATCCAAATACAAGATCCCCTGTGGAGTAATGGTGGCCCCGGTGATCCCTGGCATTAACTCCCAGGAAATTGCCAACGTCATAGAACAAGCGGGAAATGCAGGAGCGGATTCTGCGGGCATGACGATTGTGAGACTGAACGGCGCCATTGGAGACATCTTTAAAGACTGGCTTTACAAAAATTTCCCGGACAGGGCAGATAAGGTTTGGCACCAGATCTGTGAATGTCATGGTGGACAGGTAAACGATAGCAGGTTTGGCGTGCGCATGAGAGGAGAGGGAAAGATCGCCGAATCCATTTCACAACTCTTTCGTGTAGCCAGGGAACGTTATATTAAACCCAGCAATTTCGAATTTAACTGCGCCGATTTTAATTACAAGGCCAATGAGATCCAGTTGAGTTTGTTTTAGAAATCATTAATTAAATCATGATGAAGCTCAGAAAAACCACGAAGGAAGATCTTGAAATATTATTTGTTTTTCAAACCAATGAGAAAGGCATTTGGATGGCCGCTTTTATGGGGCAAGATCCAAATGATAAAAAGGCTTACATGGAAAAATGGGCAAAGATTATCGAGAATCCAGACATAAGGATGCGAACCCTCTGGATGGAAAATAAAATTGTTGGAAGCGTTGTACATTTTGAGATGTTTGGTGGGACAAATGTTTCGTATTGGATTGACCAGGCATGCTGGGGGAAAGGAATTGCAATACAGGGCCTGAAGGCATTTGTTGATGAATCACCCATACGCCCATTATATGGCAGAGTGGCTTTTGATAATTATGGATCTCAAAAAGTACTTGAGAGATGCGGATTTAAACAAATAGAAAAAGAAAGAGCATTTGCCAGGGCAAGGAATACTGAGATTGAGGAATTTGTTTACAGATTGGAATAGATTAGGTGCCGGGAAAATTAGTTGGTTATGGAATCTCAGACAAAACCATTTGCAGTACCGCCGTCCGTTTACAATCAAATAATTTTGTTATTTTCACATTAAAATAACAAGAAATGAAAAAAGCAGTCTTCCTTTTTCTCTTTGTACTTTTTTGCCAGACGTCCTTCGCTCAAAAATGTAAATTTGACTATGACAAAGCCGATCCATTTACAGGTAAAAGGACTTTTTCAATAAAACCAGATCTGGCGAGAGGCTGGGGGATGGCTATAATTAGTACAGCAGGCAACTACGATATTAGTATTTCTGTAATTGTAGGTGGTCTTACTAAAAATGTGATCAACAAAGGCGATACTCTTTTAATGGCACTTGAAGGAGATCTGCCGCTGATACTGAAAGCAAATGCCGAGTATCTTCCGGTTTCGAATGCAGCAGGATCTACGGTTTATACATCTTACACCGCAAGTTATTCCATCACTAAGGCAGATCTGTTGCGACTCAGCCAGAAAAGTATGAGAGCGCTGAGGATGTATGTGGGAGTAAATGCTTTCAATGTTGAGGTAAAGGAAAAGAACGCTGAAAAAATAGCGAAAGCCGCTGCATGTATGGCAGCCGAACAGTAATCTGAAAATACATGGAAAATAAAGCTACTTTATTTTATACTTGATTGGTAAAACTATTAACAAAGTTAGATGACCCCGAATTTAAAATATCTTATTTTTCCTAAGCGCTACCCAGTAGCGGCAATCTTGCAAAATAAACAAGATAAGCGAGTTTTTATAGCGGGTATAAGGTAGTTAGCACCAATTTTAGGACGATAACAACCGAATGACAGAAAGACCAAACATATTAGTAGTTTGTGGACGAAATAAAAAGCGTAGCAGGACAGCTGAACACATTTTTAAAAATGACGACCGTTTCAATATTCGTTCCGCTGGACTAAGCCCTAAAAGTGACAAGAAAATTTCAGAAAATGATTTGAACTGGGCAGACTTAGTTTTTGTAATGGAAACTGGACAACGAGCAAAAATATGGGGGCTTTACAGACACTTGGAATTGCCAACAATTGAAGTTCGTAATATTCCAGACGAATACGAATTTATGAACGAAGAACTTATTGAGATGCTTTCGGACAGAATTAACGACACTTTGAAAATTGTTTATAAAATCTAAGTTTATCTAATGACGAGCCATAAACCTTTAAAAAGTGTTTCACACAATTTTGGACATTCATTTATTAGTCTAATGAACTACATAAATGACGACTATTTTATGGGACACTTATTAAAACAGGCACGTAAGACAAATTACAACAAATTGACAGTTGACATTTTACAAAATATCGCAGAGCCAAAAGAACTTTTAACCGACCAAATAAGACAATCAATTGAACATTGGAATAAATGGTTT
>JAEUTM010000261.1 GCA_016788025.1 Bacteroidia bacterium | reverse complement strand
GGATCGAAAAGTTCGCCTCAACTCTTAAAAGCTCGCCGGATTAAAAAAGGTGCCTGAGGCTCTCGAAGGCACCTTGGAAATTTACGGCCTATACTTACTCTTACTCAAAATCTTCTGCGCGTCTGTTTCCTTCATTAATTCGTCAAGTGTTACGTTCTCGTTATTCTTCATGTAACTTCTCACAATCTGAAGACCGAGCCACATGCCGATGCGTGGTGGGCATTCCTTACTAATCGCGGCTGTAAAAGGACCATCGTTTGGCATGATTAATTCGCGGATGGTGTTGAGATTATTTTCATATAACCGGTTCTTCTCTGCAAAGTAACTCCAGTAATTTTTTTCGTAAGTGTTACAGGTCTGCATTTGTTTTGTGGTATAGCCGATCAACAGAGAATCATTTATGTCGGGAAGTAAAGCGTTTACAGCATAATATAGTTTGCCGTAGAAAATAGTGTGACTAAGCAAATTATTTTGCGCCTGATTGTTATCAAAAGACGTAAGAAGCCAGCCACGTGCCAGATCGGGAAGAATGTAATGTTTATTCATGTGCCGGGTTTGATATTGGGGATAATTCAACATCTTATAAAATACGGAGGTATCTCCCAGGTACATATCAAGGCTCGTCACAAGTGCTCCGTCAATGTAAGCAACGGCATAATTCCAACCCGTAGTGCACGTAATAAACTTCGAAGGCAGCTCACGCCCCGGAAAATGATACTTAAAGCGTTTTACCATGTTATTAAGTTCTGGCTCTAATTTTTCAATTTCAGAAGCCGGGTATAATTTTTGAGCGGCGCTATAAGCATCTTTAATTTCACGATTATTTATAAAATCAAGTAACAAGGGTTTATAGGCGGTATCTGCTGTTCCATTGAGGCGGAGCGGGTTCATAAGATAATGCTCATAAAAGGGGCCGTATTTTTCTTTTAAATCTGTTGTTTTTTGGTCGAAATTTGATGCAGTTATTGAAAACAAATCCTGCTCGAGCCTGTTTGTCTGAAGGGGAACAATTTCTACAGAAGAAATATCAACGTTTAGCGAATTGTTTTTACAGGCAGCTAAAAGCAGGCATAACGCAGCACCACAAAAAAGAATTTTCTTCATAAGCTAAAGGAGCATTTTTTATATTTGTAAAAGTAATTTAATTAAAACAAATCGCTAAACTCGATAGTTACCAAAGAATCACAAAAGAAATCTTCTAAACTCGATAGATTTATGAAAAAAACAATTACCCTACTCGCAAGCTGCTTATTAGTCGCAAGTTCCTTAATGGCTCAAGACCCTGCTCCGGAAAGCAGTGCTAAAGTCCGTTTCGGACTGCGGGCCGGTCTTCAACCTAGCTGGCTTGGCACAGAGGAAAAAAGTAATATTCCTTCGGGAGCAAAGCTTGGTTACGGATTTGGTTTGAATATAGAATTCCGTATTACCGAATCAGCAGCCTTCCTTACAGGTATCGGGGCAGACTTCGAAAGTGCGAGATATAAGTTTAAGAACGAAATAGGTCAAAATTATGAAGCGATGTACTGGATGAATTCCGGCAACGAGTTTGTAAAGGCGAATGAAGCGAACCGCAACGAACCCACCAATACGGCTTATGTTTTAAAAGAAAGAACCCTCAAAACAACTTTTGTTACTATTCCTATTATGCTCAAGCTCTCTACAAAGGAAATTGCTGGTATCAGATATTCCGGTCTGTTTGGGGGCGACATTGGTTTCAGGGCCAAGGCCACCGCCAATGATACTTATCTGGAAGGCCGGAAATACTCTGCGGTAGTTGCAGGCGACTATACTGTAGTTCCTGTTGAAGATCAAACCGGATTAAATGTAAAAGATGAGATGTCTAAACTTCCGGCCAGAATGAGTTTTAACGCCGGTATTGGTGGAGAATATAAACTGAGCGGTAATACTGCTGTTTTTGTGAACATTAACTACACCATGGGCTTGTCTAACCTTATGAAAAAGGAATCGGAATATACAATCTATAAAACCGAACCCGGAGCCAATAATTCCACCCCAATCAAACAAAATCTTAAATACAGGGGAATAAGGATTACTTTGGGTATTATGTTCTGATTTTTGCTAAAAAAAGCCTTTGGGCCGTCTTTATCCTTATGCTTCGGAAGAGACGGCCCTTTTTTATGCCAAAATGGTACTTTTTGACCAAAAACGAGCTTAAAAAGCTTCATTTCGTTAAAAAACAAGCTAAAAAACACTTTTTTTAATCAAAATTACTTTTACTTTTGCCCACAAAATTCAGATTTACACAACTATTTGAATGCTCTTTTTACTAGCACAACATAAATGGTAAAAAGGGCTAAACCAAACGAATTACTAACTCGATGAAGCAGAGGTCCACGCTTCGCTTCATCACAAAAAAACAAAGACATGAAATTAACCGAAATTCAGGATTTGATAAAATTTGTTTCAAAAAGCGGGGTAAGCGAAGTAGAACTTGAGACAAAAGAGATTAAGATTGTAATCAGGACTCCAAAATCGGCTGCTCCTGTAATGATGCAGCCGGCAGTTATGGCAGCCCCTGCGATAGCTGCGCCCGTGGTTCAAGCCGTTGCCCCGGCTGCTAACCCTACGCCAGCTGCAGAAAATAAAACTGCTGCTCCCGCAGCTAATTCCGACGAATCGAAATATGTAACTATCAAATCTCCAATGATTGGTACATTCTATCGTTCGGCTGGACCCGATAAGCCACCGTTTGTGAATGTTGGCGATGAGATTACAACCGGTAAAGCCGTTTGTATCATTGAAGCAATGAAACTTTTCAACGAAATTGAAAGTGACGTTAAAGGTAAGATCGTAAAAGTGCTGGTAAACGATGCTACCCCTGTTGAGTATGATCAACCTTTATTCCTGGTAGATCCTTCTTAAGGGAACCGAGAAGCAAGAACCAAGAGACAAGACAAATTGGCTCTTCATTGATTAACTAAAATTTCAAGAAACGTGTTTAAAAAGATATTGATAGCTAACCGCGGTGAAATTGCTTTAAGGGTAATCCGCACCTGTCGTGAAATGGGGATAAAAACTGTTGCAGTTTATTCTACTGCCGATAAGGATTCTCTTCATGTAAAATTTGCAGACGAGGCCGTTTGTATTGGTCCCCCGCCGAGCCGTGAAAGTTACCTTAACATGGCTAATATTATTGCTGCTGCTGAAATTACAAATGCCGATGCGATACACCCTGGCTACGGGTTTTTAAGTGAGAATGCGAAGTTTTCTGAGATCTGCCGCCAGAATAAAATCAAATTTATTGGCGCTTCTCCGGAAATGATTAATAAAATGGGTGACAAAAGTAATGCCAAAGCTACCATGAAGGAAGCTGGTGTACCTTGTGTTCCTGGATCTGACGGATTACTTGCAAGTGCTGAGGAAGGCATGAAGCTGGCAAAAGACATTAAGTACCCTGTTATTATTAAAGCTACTGCCGGTGGTGGTGGCAAGGGCATGAGGATTATCTGGAAGGAGGAAGATTTCCAGGCTGCATGGGATAGCGCTACACACGAAGCTGCCGCGGCTTTTGGCAATGGCGCCATGTATATGGAAAAATACATTGAGGAACCGCGTCACATTGAGATCCAGATTGTTGGAGACCAGTACGGCAAGGCCTGTCACTTAAGTGAGCGTGATTGCAGCATTCAAAGACGTCATCAAAAACTGGTGGAAGAAACACCTTCTCCTTTTATGACTCCTGAACTGAGAGACGCTATGGGTGATGCAGCCGTTAAAGCCGCATTGTCTATTGCTTATGAGGGTGTAGGTACCGTAGAATTTTTGGTTGACAAACACCGCAATTTCTATTTCATGGAAATGAACACCAGGATCCAGGTAGAGCATCCTATTACCGAAGAGGTTATTAATTATGACCTTATTCGTGAGCAAATTCTGGTTGCTGCCGGTGTGCCTATCTCAGGGAAAAATTATTATCCGCAATTACACGCCATCGAATGCCGCATCAATGCAGAAGATCCATTCAGGAATTTTGCACCATCCCCTGGAATGATTACTACTCTTCATACACCCGGTGGCCACGGAATCCGCGTAGACTCACATGTTTACAGCGGTTATAAAATTCCACCAAACTACGACAGCATGGTTGGAAAATTAATTACTGTGGCGCAAACCCGCGAAGAAGCCATTGCTAAAATGCACAGAGCTTTGAGCGAATACGTTATTGAAGGTGTAAAAACAACCATTCCTTTCCATATTAAACTCATGCAGAACGAACAGTTTAAAGCAGGTGACTATACCACCAAGTTTATGGAAAACTGGGATTTTAAAAATGCTTAAATACAAAGCCGGTGAAAGCCGGCTTTTTTGTTCTCCGCTATCCAAACGCAGATTAAGCAGATTTTGCAGATAATAATCTGTAAACATAGATTAGTGAAATCGGTGAAATCTGCGTCTTTTTTATTTGCGCTAGTCATCAAAGTCTGAGGGCATTAAATTCTCCTCATTTTTACCTCCTGATTTTTAACTAGTTACCATTTTATTAATCTTTCTTCCAACCTTCGGCACTTTTTGTGGATATTGATTTATGAGGGGTTACCCAAATGATTATCGATACCCAGCTGATAAAAGACTGCTTAAAGGGCGACAGAAGATCTCAGAACGAATTATACAAAGTTTCGTATCCATACCTCATGAGTATATGCGTGCGTTACACCCACAATGTTGACAGTGCCCGGGAGGTATTAAACATTGGTTTTTTCCGGATTCTTAAATACCTGGACACTTACAAAACAGAACAACCTTTTAAGCCCTGGATTCGGAGAGTGATGATTAACACACTTATTAAGGAATACAAAAAGGAAAAAGCGCAAACCCTCAATATTGTGTATGTAGAAGATTATTACGATTCGGAGAAATACTCTGAAATGAATGCCGCCCTGGAAAAAGTGAATTCGGAGCAGATTCTGAATTATATTAAGAAACTTCCCCTGGCAACGAGGCAGGTGTTTAATCTCTATTTTATAGATGGATACAAACACAAGGAGATAGCAGAGATGATTGGCTTTTCGGAGGGCACATCAAAATGGCACATTAACTCTGCGAAAGAAAAATTAAAAGAAATGATCTTAATGTCGTACGATAAAACAAACATTAATCATGAGTAGCGAACACGAATTCAGAAACAAGTTGAAAGGATTGCTGGAGGAGCAAACTTACACTTATGAAGACTTTAACTGGGAAAAGGCCAGGAAAGTGCTTGACAGAGAAGACGCGAAGAAAAGACGAGGATTCATCTTTTGGATCCTTGGAGGCGCTTGCATTTTGGTTGGTTTATTGTGCTGGTATTTTATTGGCGCGGTTGCACCTCAGCAACCTATGTCTTTGATTAAAGAAAATTCTGAAATAAAATATCCGGAACACAAAGCCGAAACAATACTGGTACCTCAAAAACAAGGGCAGAACCTAATCAAAAAAGAACCGGAACAAAAAGATATTAAGCCCAAGGAGGCATCAGAACCTAACAGTCCGGTAGCAGATACTAAAACAAAAGTAAAGGAAAAGATTCTTCAGAATTCGTCCTCGAGATTTCTTCGCTCGGATGGGAATGAGGCTTCGATTAAACAACGAAAGGAAGTGTCCCCACAAATAAGCTCAGGCGTTGACGAGGATCGAACAAGACGTTTCGATTCTCCCTCGATCCTTCCGCAAACTCCGGGTAAATTCAGTACAGGAGAAGTTAGTCAGCCTGATGAAACAAAAGAAGGTAGTGATGAAAGAAAAGTACAAGTAGAAATTGGCAAGGCACCTGCAGAAGTTCCACCATCTAAAAAAAGTGACGCGAAGGATGATAACGAAAGAGCTATTGTGAATCTGGCCACTGTTATAGACAGTAGTAGTTCGCCGAAACTTAGCTCCAAAGATCAGCCGATATCACCTGCTCTAGCTGATAAAAATGTAGCTCAGGAAACTGTGATCGCAAAAGAGGAAGCTCCTTTCGCAAAAACTGATTCTATTGTCGGCACAGACAGTTCCCTTGTAAAAAAGAAGGGTCCGGCACTTGCAGATTCCGTAAAAAGTGCTTTGCAACCAACTTTGCAGGTTACAGGACCTGTAAATTATTTTTATGCAGAAGGCGGAACTTATCTCAACTTTGGCTGGAATGTAAACGGGAAACACGAGGGGCTTGGATTTAATCCGTATTTCGGCTTGAGTTATGTTTTTCTGTTGAGTGATAAAACCAGCGTGACACTTGGAGGCTATTACTACACTATTAACCGATTAAAAAGTTCCAAAACGATCAAATCAACTGAAGTGATTTTTGGAGAAGTGAGTGATGTAACCGAGATCACTCCTTCCCGCTTTAATTATATTGCTGTACCGATAAAATTTCAATACAATTTAGGAGAGAATGGCGTTTTAACTGCCGGCGCAAGTTTCGCTTATTTGTTGGATGTGCAAAGTCGCGTGAGGACATATCACGAGACATATAACGCTACAGAAAATGAGTCGACCCACTGGTCCGGTGGTTACAGGGAAGGAATCCGAACCTTTAACAACCAAATTAGCCTTGGATACCGTCGTAAACTATACCAGAACCTTTGGGTAAACGCCGAGTTTTTATTTGGTATCACCGACATAAGAGATAACAACTTTTTCAATATAGATAAAAAAGAACTGGCACATGGACTTAAACTGAGCCTTAGTTATAATCTCATTAAAAAATGAAGCAGTTTGTTGTTTACATATTCATTGTGATTGTGGTTCTCCTGGGGGCCTGTAAAAAAACAGACTATCCAAAAGAGACGCGGGTTGATGGTAATTATTTTTATTCAGAGCTGAATGTCAATGGAAATCCATTAACGCTGAAAGCGGGTGAAAACGGATATCGTATGATGGCATCGCAGGATACTTCGCACGTAGATTCCTTCAATGTTTCAAAATACATCGGTGAGTTTAAACAGGCTAACTGTGAAAATTGTAGCAACAGTATCAGGATCCAGATAAATGATTCCAAACTTTCGGGACAAGGTTTAAGTGATGTTAACCAGGCTATATACCCAAATACCCTATCCTTTTTCTCCGCATCGGCTAACTTAAAATACCAGGTAAAATTTACAGGTCGTTATAATGGTTCTGCATCTATTGTAAGCTGGGATTTCGGAGACGGAAGCAATTCCAGCCTTCTGAATCCAACACACTTTTACGAGGCTGGCACCTACAACGTAAAACTCAGAATTAAAGGTTCAAACATGTGTGAAAGTGTTATAGAACAAAGCTTGTCCTTAGGTCCCAATAGTTTAAATGCTGTTGTAAATAGTTCGGCTAACAAACGGACCATAACCTTCAATCCTGTTGTATATGGTGGAACAGCGCCATACACTTATTATTGGAATTTTGGAGATGGCCGCCCTGACACCGTTACCACCAGCACGACAACAAAACACTCCTATACCTACAGAGGATCCTATCCCGTTAAACTAAAAGTAAAAGATGCCGACGGTTATTTGTGTTACAGCAATCTGAATGTAGTAACCGCGGACGATTCTTCCGGATGCGCCAGTAATTTTACATATCCCAAGCCAGCAGAAATTATGCTAAACTATGGCTCTCCAAACGTAAGCATTCTGTTTACAGATGCTAATGGCACAAGTTACAGCTCCGATGGAGGAACACAACCACAAACATCGTTCTTAGAAATTTTATCCGTTGAAGAATTTCAGAGAAATGAAAAGGGAGAACCTGTCAAACGGGTGAGATTAAAATTTGATTGTATAGTTTATAACGGAACGAAACAAATAAATTTAAAAGGAAAAGAAGTCTACATAGGCTTCGCTTACAAATAAACAAAAACGCTATGAAGCAGATATTTATAATACTACTCCTTATTGTTCAATTGAATTTGGAGTCACAATGCGTTGCAAATTTCACCACCAGTCTTCAACCAAATGGAACAATTACCCTTAGCAATACTTCCGTTTACACTGGCACTTCAACGCCATTCTATCTCTGGAATCTTGGAAATGGCTCTACGTTTACAAGTACCTCACTTTCACAAACCGTAGGCACAACTTACACTGCCAATGGTACTTATTCCATATCACTTTCTATGAGTGACTTCGCCACTCCCCCTTGTTCCTCCTCCATAACCAATACTTTGCAAATAATGCTTCCCGGTTGTGCGTTATCAGCCAGTGCAACAGCAGTAAATTCAGCAACAGGAAATGCAACTGTCAGTTTTATAAACCTTAGCACGGGAACAGTGAGTGGAGCAACCTTTGCGTGGAATTTTGGGGATGGTACTGCCACCAATGTACCTAATCCTCCACCCCATGTGTACGGAAAGAACGGAGTTTATGGATATTCACTAACCGTCTCCAATAATTCTACCTGTAATGCATTGTATCAGGAAACTATAATGCAAAACATAGGTAATCTTACCGGAACAGCAGTGGAGGAATATACAACCAGCGTCACCTTCACCGTAGGAGCAGGCGGTTTGACTCATTTCACAATTCACAAGCACGTTTTTAATGCGGGGTTTTCAGACATTCATTTTGGAGACGGAGTGTGGAATGGTGGTGTTGGGGTGGATACCACGTTTAGCCATATCTTTTATAATGGCGTTCATACACCTACGGTGGCAATTTATGGATATGTAAATGGCCCCAGGATGCATGCTGTGGGGCCAATCACAATCACAAATAACCCCTGTTATATCAATTCAGCATTCAACTACACAACTTTACCTGGAGGAGTGGTTCAATTTTCTCCTCCAATGCAGGCAATTGCTAACGTGAGGTATTTTTGGGATTTTGGTGTGGGTGCACCCTACTATTATGGTTCTCTCTTACCAAATCCAACATATACCTATAGCAGCGCAGGGAGCTTCAGTGTTCAGCTCGTGTCTGTTGACACAACTTATTTTTCCAGTTATGCCGCGGAAGGCTGCGGTGTTATGTTACCTTACCAAAGTCCCTGTCAGGATATAGACACAGTGAACATCAACATCACCAATATTCCATGCATGAGTAGTTCTGGTTTTACATACTACCCTTCAGGCATCCCTCATGAATATTATCTCTCTCCCTACTTTCCATATAATGTAACGATGGCCAACTGGAACTGGGGCGATGGGACATCTTATACGGGTCCTTCGATCTATACTTCTCACACCTACTCCGCCTCGGGATTTTACAATATTTGTTTAACGGTTACGACGAGTTGTGGAACCTCAACAATGACCTGCATAAACGATTATTTTGCAAAAGGTGTGGAGGGAGAC
>JAEUTM010000195.1 GCA_016788025.1 Bacteroidia bacterium | reverse complement strand
TTACCTGCTAGAGAAAAAAGCGACAGCAAGCCTATAAATATCCTTTTTAACATGCGTGGTAAAATTAACCAATTTTGACCTCATAGAGGTCAGTGATTTCTTAAAATTTGATAAGTATAAATAAGACGGCCCAACTCAGTAAATGTTACTGCCAGCTCTCTAAAAAGGCGCAATTCAAAAAACATTAAAAAACAATCCCTGTGGCTATGCCCAGTATAAATCCGTCATTGGTGTTTTTGAAAGCTTTTAATATACTGGCCTTTATTTCGCCTCTTCTATATTTGAAGCCAAAATCCACATAAGGACCTTTGATAGTGGTTAGATAATTGTCTTCTGGATCAGCGCTTAGAAATAAGCCTGCGCCAAGTCCGGCGTTTGCGAAAACCCAAAGACCGACTTCGTCGTCATCTGAGTCGCTATTCATTAAACAATGGCTAAGCCCGAGTGAAATGGGGAGTACCGCTGCCAGACGCAGATCCCCATTAATAAGTATCTGAAAATTTGAACCAAAAAACGCCAAGTTGTCATAACTGAGACGGCAAGCAAGTTTCGGAGAGTAATAAGAATAAACTCCAACGGTCTCAACAGATTGCAAGTCAAGATTTGGATCTTGCCCTACAGCTAAAACGCCAATTCCCAGGGAATGATAAAAAAACAAACGCCCTTTTTCTTCGTCATCAGTGCCATTTTTAAATGTTGATTGTTTTTGATTGTGATTAAAATTTAAAGTGTTCTTGAAATTGAGTCCTTTCTTATGCGTTTTGTAACAGGTATTATTTTGAGAAAAAGAAATGAAAGGAATAATTATAAGAAATATAAGTCGGCTCATAATTTGGGTTTTTGCGGGAGCCGAATTTAGCAATTATCTCAAAACTGCGGTCATTTCTTGGAAATAAAACCACAATTTGACTGAAGATTAGCCCCGTTATCAGTGGCATTATTTTTTATTCTGAAACAAAAAAGCACTCCTATGAAAAAGCAAAAATCAGGCCCCGAGAAACAGAATGATGATTTACCAGGTTACCCTATTTATCCCTCTGATGAGGATATTTACAGTAGAGCGAAGAAGGAATCTGAATTAGATCCTGAAAATCCTGCGAACAGAAAAAAAGCTGATGAAGAGACGGGTACTTTGAATGAAAAGAATTTCAGGGATGATGTTTCCGGTGGAGATTTAGATGTTCCAGGCTCCGAATTAGATGATGCACAGGAGCAAATAGGTAGCGAAGACGAAGAAAACAATCTGTACAGCTTAGGTGGAGATAACCACGAGGCTCAGGAAGAAGACAATACACAATAATAAAATTTGATTTGATAGAAAATCAGTTTTTCATTTTACTATCGGTTGATATAGAATTTAACCAGGCTAAGTCGTTCTATGGTGTCTTTAGAACTACTATCTACTTTACAACTCCAGATTAAGCCGACATTTTTGGCGTAACGTTCCGTATGAGAATAAACGAAGTTTCCGCCTGTAATAACTAAAACTGAATCATTGTTGAGTTTTATCTTTTCTTTAACTGTAAATACATCCCTGTGGTCGCCGTAACGGCTGTCGAACCCCCCTCTTTTAAACTGTTTCCCTACAACTTCGGAAATATAGGTTGTTCTTTTCAAAACAGGCTTGTTGTCCAATCTTGGCGGGAACTCTGAGATAACATCGTATTGGTAGATTGGATGACCTTCAGAGTCTCCGGGTCCCTTTAAAAAGGGTACCAGGACAGTGTCTTCAACACTCCTGTTGTAACAATGCTTTTTATAAGTGTTGTCGGTAACAAACTTGACTGAATCCCCCTTTTGATTTAAGTAGATCCAATAGGAACCCGGAAACATGGGATAATAGCTTAAAGGTTTAAGAGTCTCAGGTTGATGATAAACATTTGGCTCGGGTTCTGTTTGTTTGCCCTTTTTACAGGCAATTAATATGCATGTTATCATCAAAACAATTGAAGCAATTCGCAACATAAGGTGAAGTTTCTTTGGGT
>JAEUTM010000126.1 GCA_016788025.1 Bacteroidia bacterium | reverse complement strand
CATTCCACTTGTAAAACAAGCGGAAAAAACATTAAAACTAACTTATCTCGAAGCAAAAACATTTAAATCAATTCAAATCGGTACTGAGCATTTATTGCTCTGTATCCTAAAAGATCAGGACAATATTGTGACTAAATCGTTATTAAAATACGGCGTTGATTACGATGCCGCAAGGGCCGAACTGGAAGGGTTCCTTGAAAATCCAGGTAAAATTGAGAATTCTGCCGCTGGCGGTGATGAAGACGATGCGGAAGAAACAAGCTTCGGTGGCGGATCTACCGGTGGTCAGAAAAAACAGGGAGAAAGTAAATCAAAAACGCCGGTGTTGGATAATTTCGGACGCGACCTCACAAAAATGGCCGAAGACGGAAAGCTGGATCCAGTAGTTGGACGTGAAAAAGAAATTGAGCGCGTTTCACAGATTCTTTCAAGAAGGAAAAAGAACAATCCTATTCTTATTGGTGAACCTGGCGTTGGTAAATCAAGTATTGCCGAAGGCTTAGCCCTAAGAATCGTTCAGCGTAAAGTTAGCCGTGTTTTATTTGGTAAGCGTGTAGTAACGTTAGATCTTGCTTCGTTAGTAGCAGGAACTAAATATCGCGGTCAATTCGAAGAGAGAATGAAAGCGGTAATGAACGAGTTGGAAAAAAGTCCTGATGTGATTCTTTTTATAGACGAGATTCACACCATAATAGGTGCCGGTGGAGCAAGTGGAAGCTTAGATGCCAGCAATATGTTCAAACCTGCTTTAGCCCGAGGCGAAATTCAGTGTATTGGAGCTACTACGCTTGATGAATATCGTCAGTATATCGAAAAAGACGGTGCTTTAGAACGTCGTTTCCAAAAAGTAATCATAGAGCCTGCGTCTCCTGAAGAAACACTTCAGATTCTCAATAATATTAAAGGTAAATACGAAGATCATCATAATGTAACCTATACTGATGAAGCTCTAAAAGCCTGTGTTCAGCTTACTGCAAGGTATATTACCGATAGGCACTTGCCAGACAAAGCCATTGACGCTTTAGATGAAGCAGGAAGTCGTGTACATATTACCAACATTAATGTTCCTCAGAATATTGTTGATATTGAGGCTAAAATTGAAGAGATAAAGGAACTGAAGAACCAGGTTGTCCGTAGCCAGAAATACGAAGAAGCCGCAAGACTGCGCGATACTGAAAAACAACTTCACGCCCAGCTTGAAACTGCTAAAAAGGCCTGGGAGGAAGAAACCAAACAAAATCGCGTAACCGTTACCGAAGAAAATGTTGCGGAAGTAGTGAGCATGATGAGTGGAGTTCCTGTTCAGCGTGTAAATCAGAACGAAAGCGAAAAACTGATCAAGATGAACGAAATGCTGAAAGGCAAAGTAATTGGTCAGGATGCAGCTCTTCTTAAAGTTGTAAAGGCCATTCAGCGTAACAGAGCTGGTCTAAAAGATCCTAACAAACCTATCGGATCTTTTATTTTCCTGGGTCCTACAGGCGTCGGTAAAACTCAACTCGCTAAAGTACTGGCACGCCACTTATTCGACAATGACGACGCTCTGATTCGTATCGATATGAGCGAATACATGGAAAAGTTTGCCACTACCCGTTTAATCGGAGCGCCTCCGGGATACGTTGGATACGAAGAGGGTGGTCAATTAACTGAGAAAGTACGTCGTCGTCCTTATTCAGTTGTGTTGCTTGATGAGATTGAAAAAGCGCACCCAGACGTGTTTAATATGTTATTACAAGTGTTGGATGATGGAATGTTAACCGACAGTTTGGGTAGAAAAATAGATTTCAAGAACACTATCATTATCATGACCAGTAACATCGGTGCCCGTCAGTTAAAAGATTTTGGTACCGGTGTTGGATTTGGTACGCAAACAAGAAAAGACGGAGAAGATGAAGCCTCTAAAGGTGTTATTGAAAGTGCTTTGAAAAAGGCTTTCGCTCCTGAATTTCTGAATCGTATCGACGATGTGATCATGTTTAACGCACTCCAAAAAGCAGACATCCACAAAATCATCGATATTGAATTGGCAAGTCTTTTCGGACGTGTAAACGGACTAGGTTTTGTGATCAAAATCTCTGATGCCGCAAAAGATTATATCGTTGAGAAAGGATACGATGCTAATTACGGCGCAAGGCCTTTAAAACGCGCCATTCAGAAATACCTCGAAGATCCTATGGCTGAAGAGATTATCAAAAGCAGCCTTACAGAAGGTGACGAGATTGAGGTAGACTATAATAAAGAAAAAGACGAAATTGTAGTAAGCGGTCATAAACCTAAAGCTAAAAAAAGCAAGAAGGAAGATAAAGCTTAACAATTGACAAACCTTTATAAAACCCGCCCCGAGTGATTGTGGCGGGTTTTTTTGTATCTTTGTAGTCAATAATCTCCATCATGAACTTTGACAATTCAACAGAACTCCTGGAAGAAGAAATTGTGCAGACCGTCACTACAGGGGAAGCGGTTAAAGCAATTATCCTTTACAATGACGATGTAAACACTTTTGATTTTGTAACTGAATCCCTTATTAAGGTTTGCAGGCATGATTCCATCCAGGCAGAACAATGCACCTATCTTGTTCATTACACAGGAAAATGCGCTGTAAAGAACGGTACATTTAAAGAGCTCCGACCTATGTGTGAAGCTTTACTGGACAGAGGTTTAACAGCTAAAATTGAAGATTAAATTTATGAAGTACATTATCCCTGTTTTATCCCTGAGCCTCCTTTTAGGATCTTGCTCTAAAAACGCCGTTACCGGAAAAAGAGCGTTCACTTTGCTTCCGGAGAGTGAGATGATGGCTATGAGCTACACGGAATATGATAAATTTCTTGCAGAACATCCTCCTCTACACGATCACGACGACAGGGTTATTATGGTAAGAAGATGTGGAATCAAAATTCAGAAAGCTGTGGAGAA
>JAEUTM010000171.1 GCA_016788025.1 Bacteroidia bacterium | reverse complement strand
TTTTATGTCACGGCACCAGTTAGCGGCAGTGGTAATGGGACTTGAATCTAAATCAAAGATTTCAAAATTTATTTATGGGACACACGGTGTTAGTCTCAGTGGAAAAATACCCGCTCCTGTAATTATAGTTCCCGACAAATACAAGAACCACCGGCTGGAAACGGTTGTTCTGGCAGTGGATAACAAAGAAAAATTAAAAAAGGAATCGCTTAAAGACATTGAAAAAATAGTAAAAGCAGCTCAGCTACACCTTGAATTTCTGCACGTACGAACTCCTGAAGAAGTGCTAAGCTCAGGTAAATCAGCCTCCCTGAAGGTAGGGCGCACCTCCGTAGAACTATCGGTTCAGCCTGCCGTTTCAATAGAAGCTGGTGTTCAGAAGTACTGCAAATCTAAAGAAACAGATATGGTTGCTATTATCAGCCGTAAACATTCTGTATTTTACAATTTATTTAATGAAAGCGTTACTAAACGTGTGGCCTTTGTTTCCAGGATACCGGTTATGGCGCTTCATGAATAGATATGGGTCTATCCCCCGAGAACATATTATTATTTACTGCATTGGCATTGATCGCAGAAGTGCTCGGCACTGTTGGAGGATTTGGTTCTTCCTTGTTTTTTGTGCCCATCGCAGGATATTTTCTTGATTTTTATTCCGTGCTTGGTGTTACCGCGGCTTTTCATGTGTGCAGCAATCTTGCCAAAATAAGTATGTTCCGTCATGGTTTCAATAAACAACTGCTTTTGTCTGTTGGCATTCCTGCAGTTATTTTTGTTACCCTGGGCGCAATGCTAACCAAATTTCTGGACACTAATTTTCTTCAGTTGGCCCTTGCTGTTTTTTTAATGGTCTTGAGTTCGGTTTTCCTTTTGTTTAAAAATCTTACTCTAAAACCCACCTTTTTTAATTCGATAGGGGGTGGGGCACTTTCTGGTTTCACAGCCGGCCTGCTGGGCTCTGGTGGCGCAATCCGCGGTTTAACCCTGGCGGCCTTTGCCATCGAAAAAAATGTGTTTATCGCTACCTCTGCATTTATCGATCTGGGAGTCGATCTGAGCAGGAGTGTTGTTTATTTTACAAACGGTTATATGCATTCGCACGATTTATATCTCATTGCCATACTTTTACTGGTGAGTTTTGCAGGTACTTACCTGGGTAAAAAAGTACTAAACAAATTCTCTGAATCTCAGTTCCGTGTACTGGTACTATCGCTTATTTTTTTAATAGGTCTTACGGGAATACTTAAACCACTTTTATTTAAATCACAATGAAAAAAAATGTTCGCCTGATCCTTTTTGGTTTTTCAATGGTAATTGCAGCGCTTTTGCTGGTCATAAGTCTTGTTGGTGTATATGACAGCCCCTATGAACAGGAGACCTTGTTGTGGAGAATTCAATGCGAGGGACAGGATCTTATTGATCTGATCTTTGTGTTTCCCATATTGATAATATCTTCGGTGCTTTTACTCCGGGGCTCTATTGTAGGTCGCCTTACCTGGCCCGGGGTCATCTTCTACCTCATTTATACCTTTACCATTTATTGCTTCGACGTTCATTTTAACGCCTTCTTCCTCGAATACTGTGCTGTATTAGGTTTGAGCATTTACAGTTTTATGTATTTTTTGTACAGGGAGGTAAATGTTCACTGGAATAACACGTTCTCTTCCAATATCCTGATCAAGAGTGTAGCATTTTATATTATTTTTATTGCTGCTGTGTTTTACATGCTTTGGCTGGCAGAAATACTTGTAGCCATAAATGCGGCGGAGCTTCCTGCTAAACTGGATCAAATGAAATTGCCAACCAACCCTATCCATGTACTGGATGTGGCGATCCTGTTACCATTTATGATTCTTACCGGTGTTTTGTTGCTAAAGGAAAAAACAGCAGCACTGTACCTTGGTTCTTATATCCTCACGTTTACTATTCTTATGAATATCACAATACTTGTGTTGGATATCCTGGAAGAGGACAATGCTGTTATGCGAATAACGTTTATCGTGCTCACTTTAGTCAGTGTCGTTCTTCTGACCGCTAAAATAATGTTCATTAAGCGCGACCTTAGGAAAACGGAAGAAATAAAATGAAAACACTGAGGGTTGTTTCAATTGTTATGTTGTTGCTGTTAGCTATAAACGCACTCGCTGCCGGGTATTCACTTATGTCAGACCCCAGCGGTGAAGCGCTGGGTATGTCACCGGAATTGTTGCGTTTCAGTTCTTTCAAAAATTTTTTTATCCCGGGTCTTGTACTTTTTACGGTAAACGGCGTCTTCGCTCTAGTTACTGCTCTGGTAATTATTAAAAGATGGCCCTTTTTCCCTTTTTGGATATTCTGCCAGGGACTGCTTCTTACCGGATGGATTCTCATACAGGTTCTGCTGCTGCGCCAGTTTAATTTTCTTCACGCAATCATGGGAACCACTGGTGTTTTTTTTATAACGGCCGGCTTTTTGTTTCTGAAAAAAAGCTCTAAACCTATTGAATAAAGAGCACTGGCTTGGTACTGTGATATGCTATGTGTTTGCTGACACTGGCATTTAATAGCTTTTCGAAGAATTTGTGTTTTTTCGGATTGACGATGACCAGATCCGTTTCGTGAAATTTTAAATAATATTCCAGGCCCTTAAGGATATTATCCTCTTCAATAAATACCTGTTTATGTTTTACACCATCCAGGGTTTTTTCTATAAAAGTCTGTGTGTGTTTATTATCTGCATGCGTCTCTTTCTCGCGGTTCTGAACAGTGACTATTTCCAGCTCTGCATTAAAGAGTTTAGCGAAATAGCGGGCCGAATACATGAGTGTACTTTCTTCTACATGCTCCAGGTCGCAGGCCAGCGTGATTCGTTTTATGGGTTGGTAAGTTACCTGTTGGGGAACAATTAATACCGGTACTTTCAATTCCTTTAATGCCGATACCGCCGAACTTCCGATAAAAATTTCCTTCAGGGCAATGCCTTCACCTGTCATTCCCATTACAACCAGGTCTCCAAGATATTTATTTACAGCTTCTTTTAATACCGTTGTTGCACTTCCCAGACTTGAATAAATTTCGATACCAAAATCATAACTATTTGCCAGAAGTGTGCTTTTTATAATATCCAGCTGGGATTCAGAATGTCTTTGAAGTTCCGACGCCACCGAAACCGGCGACAGGGAATTATAACCCTGAAGCGGCATATGGAATGCATTCACCAGTATGAGTCGTGCAGACAAATACCTGGAGAGTAATGCAGCATAGTCAACGGCGTTGTTTGCCGGCTTCGAAAAATCTGTTCCAACAATAAGTGTTTGCATCTTTTTTATTTCAAAGATAGGTAGAGGCTTAAGGCAGCGGCATGACCTAAGGTTAATTTAATCATGATTTTTGTCATAAAACAAAAGAATATAAAAAACAGTGACGTCAAACAATTCTTATCCCGGGCTTATATCTGTTCTGAGAAACATCATCTGCAAAACTGGTATTAGTCATACATGTTAGCTAAAAACGAACTTACCTTTGTTGTGGATTCATGTCTAACCTAGCGATGCCCGGACTTATGGTCGCTTTTTACGGGGGTACAATGTGAACCGGTCCGGGCTTCTTTTACCAGATTTTAATTTTAGGAACTAACCGTGATAGTTGTATATATCATAGCACTTGTATTATTAAGTTTGACCGGCTACTTGTTATTTGCGCCTTTTTATTTTGAAGTGGACAGTAACCAGGGTCTCCTTCGGTTTCGTTTTCATAAAGCAGCCAGCATTTCTTTAAAACTAGAAAATACCTTATTCCTCGAGCTTAAGGTTTTTGGCTGGATTAAAAAGCTGGATGTTGAGAGTCCATATAAAAAAACTGAAACAACAAACAAAAAGCCCAATAACCAAATTCGTAACAGAGTTTCTTTCGCTCAACTGAGCGCTGTTCTGAAGAGTTTCAAAATTAAATCTTGCAGGATATCCATCGATACCGGTGATGTGCAATGGAATGCAATGCTCTTTCCTGTTTTTTATTTCCTGCATTGGCGCAGTGGTAAGAACCTGGAGATAAACTTTACCGGCAAAAATGAAATTGTACTACATATAAAAAATAATATAGCCAGAATGGGCTGGGCTTTTATCAGCTCAAAATAATATTAACACGTTCGCTTATGCAAAGTGGACCAAAAAATAAATAACTATGAATAAACTAGAAGAAGTGCTCGACAAAGTAACAGACTTTTTAAAAACAGAAGCAAAAACAGAAACCATCATCGGTAAAGAGTTTAAGCTGGGAGAATTTACCTGTGTGCCTGTGATTTCCATGGGTGTTGGTTTTGGAGGAGGTAGTGGGGAAGGAAAAGGAAATGCAAAAGGCGCCGGTGAAGGAGAGGGAACAGGAGTGGGCGGTGCGGCTGGTCTTGGAATGGGGCCCGTGGGATTCCTGGTTACCAAAGGGAATGAAATACAATTTGTTCCAACGCGCACAAGCAAAGGACTTAGTGCCACCTTTGAAAAGATTCCGGATCTCCTTGAAAAGTTCCTTGACAAGAAGAAAAACTGAAAAGCTGTAAGCGCGTAAACTCTGTTTTCTGGTAAAGGACGGCCAAAAGTCGTCCTTTTGTTTTAAGATAGAATGCTATGTTTATATTTACGCCCTTATGGAAAATGTTATTCGCTCAGGCATTAATGAAAAGTACATCGATTCGGATGGGATACTGAGAATAAAAGTTTTAGAAGGCGCACACATCGATGTGGAATCTCTGAAAGCAGATGGCGAAATAAATATACAGCTCGCCGGAAACCGAAAAGTATTAGCGCTTTACGATTCCCGCGGTTTTTTTACCATAGAACCAGAAGCCCGGGAATACCTTCGATCTGGAATTGTAGATCCAACGAGAATTGCGACTGCCGTGTTAACCGACAGACTGGCTACCAAACTGCTGGTTAACTTTTTCATTCGTTTCAACAAACCTAAAACACCAATGAAAATGTTCACCAGCGAGCAACAGGCTCTTAGCTGGTTGAAGAGTTTTGAAACTGAAAATTAGTGATCTAGTTTATAACTCTCTCCTTTCACAGGGATGCTAACATCCTTAAAACCTTCCGAAATAAGTTTTTCTTTTAGGGAAGTCTTTGCATCTGTTTCTCCATGTACCAGGAAGATTTTTTTTACCTGATCTTTATTTTGGCAAGAAAGATAACGGATAATCTCGCTGTAGTCGGCGTGTGCGCTCAGCGATAAAATGGATTCTACTTTCGCCTTTACCGGATAAAATTCTCCAAAGATATGGACACTTTTTTCTCCGTTCATGAGTTTGGCGCCCAGTGTATTTGGAGCGCAGTAACCGGTTATAAGAATGGTATTTTTTTCGTTTCCGATATTATTTGCAATGTGGTGCTTCACTCTTCCAGCATCTGCCATGCCCGAGGCTGAGATGATAACGCAAGGTTCCTTCATCTCATTAAGCGCCTTTGATTCCGCGGTTTCTTCAATGTAACTAAGGTTTTTGAAGCCAAAGGGATCCGGATCTCTTTTGAGGTAGTTTCGTAATTCTTCGTTAAACGATTCCGGATGTTTTCTAACAATGTTCGTGGCTTTTGAGGACAAGGGACTGTCTACATAAAGTTTTATGTCCGGGAGCAGACCTTTGTTTTTAAGCTTGTCAAACATATAAAGAATTTCCTGTGTACGCCCCAGGCTGAATGCCGGAATGATAACCTTACCCTGATTTTCTACACAGGTCTTGTTAAGTATATTCATCAGTTTACTCTCAGTGTCTCCCACAGGCTCGTGGAGTCGGTCTCCGTAGGTCGATTCGCAGATAATATAATCGGCCTGGGGAAAATTTTCAGGGGCTATCAGTAAAGGATCAGAATATCTGCCAATGTCTCCGGTGAATGCCAGGCGCGTGGTTTTACCTTGTTCAACCACGGTTACAGTAATAGCAGCACTGCCAATAATATGTCCGTTTTCTGTAAATCTGAAAGAGAGTTCGTCGTTTAAATGGAAGTCGGTGTCGAAGGTTATTTTTTTAAAATGTTTGAGGCATTTTTCGGCCTCATGAACTGTATAGAGCGGTTTTAGAGGTGACTGACCCGTTCTCGTGCGTCTTTTGTTCAGGAAACGAATGTCTCCTTCGTGGATATGCGCGCTGTCGATCAACAGAATACTACATACATCGTAGGTTGCGGGTGTACAATAGATCCAACCGTTAAATCCTTGTTTTACCAGGTTAGGCAAATTGCCACAGTGATCGATATGTCCATGGGATAAGATAACGGCGTCTATTTTTGAGGGATCAAGGTCCAGGTGGCGATTCATTTCATCTGTTTCGCGACCCATTCCCTGGTACAGGCCGCAATCCAGGAGAACCTGGCGCCCTTTTTCGGTTAGCAATAAATGTTTACTTCCTGTTACGCTTTCTGTAGCGCCAATAAATTTTATTTTCATAATTCTGCGTTTAATGTAGATAAGTCTACCGTGTTCATTACACAATCATAACCGATCTGGACCAGTTCTTTTGTTTTTTTTGATTCGAACAGATGGTGGCTTTTTAGTTCCTGCGGTTCAATAAAAAGATCGCAACGTTTCATATTATGTGACACATTGTTTCGCATCAGCAGATGCAAAGATCTGTCTAACCTGTGTATCATCCCGGCTGAGGGGTCAAAATCAGAAATCGGATTGGCATGCACTCCAATGATCTTATACCCGCCATTTATGAAGGGTTCAATTGGCAAGTTGTTACTCAAACCTCCGTCGGCATAAGGTACCTCGTTTATGTTCCGGGCGGGGAGAAGCACTGGAATAGCTGCGGTTGCAATGAGTACTTCATGCAGATCGCCCTTGTTTAGCATCACCTGTAGTCCTGTATTCATATTTGTAGCGCATACATGGAGCGGTTTTTGGAGGGTCTCGAAGGTTTTACTTCTTAAATTAGCTTTCAGAACTTTTGTATAAGAATCGAAGGATAAGATGTTCTCCCAGAACCGCGAGTAGTTTATGCCAATTTCAGGCTCGTATTTAATCAATATTTCTTCAATGTCCGATGGATGGAAGCCGTCACAAAGAAAAGCGCCGATAATTGCTCCAGAACTAGATCCACTTATGGCGTTGATCTCAATTCCCTTTTCTAACAATGCTTTCGCAACTCCAATGTGAGCGTAACCGCGGGTACCGCCTCCCGATAAAACTAAGTTGCATTTCATACGATTAAATTATCACATCGCTGTTTATTTTCAAAACAATAGAGGTTATAAATAATTGTATTATTCAATTCGTGTATATTGTTGTTGCTTTTTCCAGGTATTCTTCTTCAAAAAGATGCGGACTGAATACTGCTACTTTCATATAGCAAATATCCCTCGGGTTGCATGAAAATAAACTGATAAAGAATTGCTTGAAACATGAGATAACTCAGTTCCCAACTAATTTTCGGGATGCCCGGCTTCGAGCCATTTTTCGATGATGCGGATATTACATTGGTCCATCATGTATCCGCTTTGTGGCATCGGTGAAAATCCGCTGCGATGATTGATGCTTCCGGAGAGACGTTTGTCAACAGCAACAGCCGAAACACCTGGGTAAGACGAAAGGTCTACGTTGCCGCTTTTATTTCCTGGATTGTGGCAGTTAACACACCACGAATTCAGGATCGGAGAAACACCATGGCTATATGTATAATCAGAAGAGTCGCATCCGCTGCAATAACGTGAACTGTAAGCCCCTGCATTGATCCAGAGTTTAATAAGATTTACATCTGCGGCACTTAGTTTTGGATAGGGATCTTCAGGCATCGACGGATTTTTTCCTTTGATTTCCTTATACACTTCACTTAACAGAGGGTGATGTGGCACCACGCCTTTCATAATGCCTTCGTAATTGCTCAGGTCGTAACCGCCTTCTTTGTCTTTGCTGTTGTGGCAACCACTCATGGCACAATTAGATACAAAGATGGGAAGAATATTTTTTGGAAAGCAGGTGCTTGGTGCATAGATATCTTTTGTACAGGTTGATAATACGAGCGTTAAGCCAAGTATCATGATTCCTATTCGTATACGTGCAGACATTCCAGACAACAAATTTGATGATAAAACAGCCCCCTTCGCATAACATTAAGCAGTTAGTAACATGAGCTTTGTCATATATAGGTACCCTTTACAAGTTTTTATTTTATCTGAGTTGTGTCATTTTTTGCTGTGATCTGAATCATTTAAACAGCACCAGGTCTGAAGTAGTTTTGTGATAAATATTAATCATGAAAAAATTGTTTAGAGTTTCTATTGCTTTATGTGTTGTAATTTCTTTACATGCTCAAACAGAAGATTTATATGGTAGCGCCGGACATTTTAGATTCGGATATGCCAATCATAATCTTTCGGGGATGAATGCATGGTTGCCAGATTACTATCCCAGTCTGAAAAACGATTTTGTTACGGTTGGTGGCACTGGATATATCCTAAGGAACCGCGTGGTTTTAGGGGGAGAGGGTTTTGGATCTATAGGCACCACTGTTGTTAGAGATACACTTTCCCTAGCTCCTTCCATGGGAAGGGGAATGCTTAATGTGGGGTATGTAATTTTAGATCATAACGATTTTGTTTTTTACCCCCTGGTGGGTTTTGGCGGTGGCGGGACAACCATCCGAGTTAGCGAGAACCAGGGTTTCGGAGCAATTGTTAATCGTCTAAAAGAAACCGATTACACATTCAGCAACAGTAATCTAATGCTGAGTATTTCTTTAGGAGCTGATACTTATTTTATTTCTGAAGCTAAAAAACACGGATTTTCAATGGGTTTGAGGGCAGGTTACATTTATTGTTTGCAAAACAGTAACTGGAAGAAAAATTCCACGGATATAGCCGGACCAAATATGAACACATCGGGTTTTTATTTTACAATTGGTATCGGGGGTGGTCGTCTTCATAGAAAATGAATTTTTTAATCGAACTCTTTTCCCACACACGTTCAGAACTTTAAATTCCAATGCAGTGGAGCCTTTAACCTTAGCTTCTTCAAAGAACGATATAAGTCTGTGGGTTGATTGTTATGACGATCTTTTCTCGGATTTCGATCTGCGCCCATATACATCGCGGAATATTTCCGACGATTTTTTGAGAGAAGTAAAAAAGCTCTCGCACGAAAGTGATATGCAGGTTGACGATCTGGTGCTTTATCTGCCTAAAAACGCCAGGAACAGGGATTCGGAAGCGATCATTACCAGGCGTTTGCATAATCATTTTATTAAAAACCTGCATTTCTTTCAGAAAAAAAGAAAATCGGAACGAAAAAAAGATTTGCTTTTAAGCCTACTTGGTCTCAGCATGATGCTTACGGCGGGTTATATTTCTTCATCCGGATCGCGCACAATATGGGTGCATGTGTTGCTTGTTGTGTTCGAACCTGCGGGTTGGTTCCTGGTTTGGATCAATCTTGAACATTTGATAAATAGTTCAAGGAGAGAAAAACCTGAACTCGAATTTTACCTGAAGCTCAGCAAATGTAAAATTGTTTTCTCAGACCGGTGATTTCCCAAAGCGCGTGACAAAGGTCATATAAAGTACTGAGTTATATAAGCAATGTCTCCTGGCTGCCACCGTAATTTTGAGCAAAAGAATGACCATGAATACAGAAGAAAAAACAACAATCGTTGATCAGATCATTGATGGGTTAAGAAATACGGCAACCGAGCTCGAAGAATTGCGTGTTCAGACAGCGCTTGGCAAGGCGGAGCTTAAGGATATTTTTGAAACGTTGAAGAAAAAATTATACAACGAGATTCATGAAACCCGGAATAAATTGATGAACATTGAACAACATCCTTCTCTTTTACCTCTCATCAATGCTCTGGAGCATTTAAAGATTCAGTTAAGTCTTGGTTATGCGGAGGGTAAGGAAGCGTTTGAAGAGCAAAGAAAAAGGATAGAAGCCGGTCTCAATGCACTGGAGGCCAGGCTTGAATCGGGTATCCCGCAGAATAGTTTGATCGGAATTCAGCTGGATATTGAGAGGTTCCGTGCAAAACTCCATCTGATGGCTCTTGGTTACAAGTTAAAAAAGCTGAGTTTTGAGTACCAGCTTGGCTTAAAAGAAAAAGAACTTGAGAAAAAACTCGGAGAAATAAAAAACGAAATCAGCACAAGTATAAAAGTAGCCAATAACGAGTGGCAACACACAAAAAAACATATTAAAAACACGGCGGAGGACCTTAGAAAACTGCTATTCGCATAACATTATGACATTATTCCATAAATTAATTTTTGTATTCATGGTCCTGTTTTTTGTAAACAACATGCAGGCCCAGCAAACCAATCCTGTTCAGCGGAAAAACGCCGGAAGATACCAGGTAGAACTTTCTGCCTGTTGCAATACCCTGGATTTCCATCTTTATAATTATAATAGCCGGCCAGTTCGTGGTCTTCCAATAAAGGGTTACGTAGATCTGTTTTATCCCGATGGAAGCCAGATTACCGTTCTGTTACAACAGTACGAACAAAGTGATTTGCTGTCAGCGAATGTTACATATCCCGGTTTCAGGAGCCTTAGAGTGAGTTTTATAATTGGCGAGGAGAAGATCTCAGTTTCATTTAGCGTAGAGCACTACCATATGGTTGAGAATAAACAGACGAAATGAAAATCAGAACGGTTTATATCATTTTTTATTTTCTGTTATTTCTGAAGATGGCCGCACAGCAGGATGTGTGTGATTCTTCTGCTTGTTATGTGGCTAAGGCCGGTAAATACAAAATTGAACTGGAAAAAAAGTGTAGCGATCGTCTTGTGTTTTACATTCATTCGCCGCACGATCTTACAATGGAAAACACTGAAATGATCGGCTATGTCGATTTTTTCTATCTGGATAATAATTTTTTTATAGAAGAAATATATCGTTACCGGGGTACAAATAAACTAGAAGTGCCCATTCCATACCCTGGCTTTTTCGATTTTAAAATTAGCCTGGTCATAAATAAGGAAACAGTTTCTGCCACCTTTCACAACGAGTGCATTTTATCTATCTGGGATCGTTATAAAAAGGCGCCTTAAGCTTAAGGCATTAGCCGCTCCATTTTCCATCCTTTTTCGCCGTGACTATATTTTATCCGATCATGTAAACGTCCGGTTCTCCCTTGCCAAAATTCGAGGTTCTTTGGCAGAAGTACGTACCCGCCCCAGTGTTCAGGACGAGGTACTTTTGTATTGCTATATTTCTTTAGCTCTCTTTCAAACGCTTCGTCCAGTGTTTGACGGTCTTTTACAGGTTTGCTTTGTTGCGATGCCCAAGCACCGACCTGGCTTTCAAAGGGACGTGAGGCAAAATACTTGTCAGATTCAACTTCGGGAAGAAAACGGATCTCTCCCTGGATTTTCACCTGTCGTTGAAGTTCCTTCCAAAAAA
The DNA here is from genome assembly GCA_016788025.1 of Bacteroidia bacterium. GTDB lineage: Bacteria > Bacteroidota > Bacteroidia > B-17B0 > Aurantibacillaceae > Aurantibacillus. The sequence goes on along the minus strand of JAEUTM010000171.1, from coordinate 1,466 downwards.
ATAGCAGGCAGGCTTTTGAATTATGCTCAATTTGTTTTCCCTTAGCGCTGTTGTAATTGGTGTAAAACGTAAAACCACTGTAACTGATATCTCTTAACAAAACCGTTCTGCAATCCGGCATACTGTCTTCAGCCACTGTACATAATGTCATTGCATTGGCAAAATGACTGTCTTTTTCAAGCGCAGCACATAACCATCTTTCAAATAGTTCCATAGGGTCTCGCTCACATTGTTCCTCCATCAGGATTCCTTCGTTAAAATCTTTCCTGATTGTTTGTATGTGGTTAATGCTGGTGAATTCCTTTTCTTTCATGGTACATTATCTTTATACAAAGGTCAATCCAAAAGGGTGGGAACCAGTTGATAAAACTCAGCAGCGGGAAATGATTATCCTCAGGTACGTTAACCTAGTATCTTGTAAAGTCCCCAAAAGACAAAGCCTATGCCTAGAGTGGTAAGGCCATACATAGCGAAGCTAATAGATCTGTTTGTATTAAAGTTAAGAAAGGTGATGAAGAAACCGGCCAGGCCAAATAAACAACCTAAAAGAATATAACGTAAGCCAATTTTACGACATAGCTCGTAATGAGTCTTTCGCGCTTCTGTAATAACTACGGTAACCAGAACGATATCATCGCTGTGTTTCAGAAGTTCTTTTTCCAGGTCGTCTTTTCCGAACCCGTTTGAGAACATACCAAGCGCCGCAATATACAATTGATCGTATAGTTCTTGCCCGGTCTTGTCCATTTAAACAAGTTAAGAAGTTTTGGGTTGTGGACAAAAATGATTTAGATCAGAATTGTTGCATTTATTCCCTTTTCTTCGGCTTGCAGAATGTTATTCCGTCAGAGCAATCAATGTTTCACTAAGCAAATCTTTATACATGCCTGAATCTGTAATGGCTTTAAATCCGCCTTTAATATCAATCAGGTTTTTATAGCCCTCCGCACGCAAAATCGAGACAAAAGCCATCGATCGGTAACCTGCGGCACAATAAACATAAATTGTTTTGTCAACAGGAATCAGATGTTTGTTTTCGTGAATATAATCCAGGGGAATATTGATTGCTTTTGCCAGGTGTCCCTTTTCATATTCGGAGGCTCTTCTGGCGTCTACTACAAAAACGTTGTCTTTCTGAATGAACGGGAGAGCCTCATTGGCGGTGAGCGATTTGATGCTGTCAATATCCTTTCCACTTTGGAGCCATTTTTCGAAGCCGCCTTTCAGGTAGCCTAATACCTGGTCGAAACCCACCCGCGACAAACGCACAATCACCTCTTTTTCAGATCCGGGTTCTGCAACAACGAGGATAGGGGTTGTAACCGTTTTTAATAAGGTTCCCGACCAGCTGGCAAAATCGCCCTGTAATCCAATGTTAACCGAACCAGGGATAAATCCCCTGGCAAAGGACTGTGCTGCCCGCGTGTCGAGCACGATAGCCTTCTTTTTATAACAAAGGTCGGCAA
>JAEUTM010000147.1 GCA_016788025.1 Bacteroidia bacterium | reverse complement strand
GGCCTGTTCTTCCAGGGGTACCTTTCGAAACAGATGAACCTGATTGTTCTGCTAAAAAAATTGGGTTATCAAACCTCCTGGATCTCTAATCAGTCGGGTTGGGGCAAAGGTGACCGCGCCATTGTTCTTTTATCTCAGCTTTGTAATAACAATCGATTTACCGATGCCAGGATCGACAATGATGGAGCCAACTCTGGCTTGCATTATGATGAAGAAGTCCTGGAACACTTTGACAAAGTACTGCGGGAAAATCCAAATACATCCAAATTTATTGTACTTCACCTGATGGGATGTCATTTTGATTACGAAAAGCGTTACCCGGCTGCACGGACAATTTTTACATCTCCGGCTCCAATTAAAACGCATGCCAACGCCGAACGGGAGCAAAATATTCTCAACTCCTACGATAATGCGATGGCTTATCACGATTCCATCGTAAATGAGATTGTCTTAAAATTCAATGATTACGGAAGGGACAAAAATGCAGCACTGGTCTTTTTATCCGATCACGGAGAAGAACTTTACGAGAATAGAATTCATGCTGGACATAGTTTTCCTCCTACAAAGGAAACGGCCGACATACCTTATTTTACGGTTCTTTCACCAGGGTTCTCTAAAAATTACCCCCACATTGAAAAAATGATGAAGCAACGGCAAAATACCGCGTACAGCACCGAAAACAATTTTTACACACTTATTCATTTATTGAACCTTGATTCAAAAAAATACAGGAATAAGATCCTCAGAAAGAGCCTCTTCAGTCCATATTACGATAGTCTTTCCATCCGTTTTGTAATGGGATTGGAATACAATAAAATTAGTTCATAGAGCCTGGATTTATTTTTACTTTTGCCTTTCTAAATAAAGAAAGACATGTCACAGATTGCCGGGTCGAACACCCAATTTAAGAACTCACTTGATTTCGCGAGAGAATTAGACAGTAAGGACGGATTGCGTAAATACCGTGAGCGATTTTTATTTCCACAGCACAATGGGCATGATGTCATTTATTTTACCGGGAATTCATTGGGTCTGCAACCCAAAACCACGAAGGATTATATTCAGCAGGAATTAAACGACTGGGCCACGTTTGGCGTAGAAGGACATTTCCTGGCAAAAAATCCGTGGCTTTCTTATCATGAATTGCTGACCGATAAAATGGCTAAGATCGTCGGAGCAAAACCTGAAGAAACAGTGATGATGAATCAACTCACGGTGAATCTTCATTTGCTGATGGTGTCGTTTTATCGACCGACGAAACAACGCTATAAGATACTTTGTGAGGCGAAAGCATTTCCGAGCGATCAATATGCGCTTCAATCGCAGGTAAAATTTCACGGTTATGGGATTAAGGATGCTCTGATAGAAGTTGCTCCGCGTGAAGGAGAATATCATATCCGCGAAGAAGATATTTTTACTGCCATTGAAAAGAATAAAGATTCTCTCGCACTGATTATGATTGGTGGTGTGAATTATTTCACCGGTCAGGTTTTTGACATGAAAGCCATTACAGAAGCCGGACATAAAGCCGGAGCTATAGTGGGGTTTGACTTAGCGCACGCAGCAGGTAATTTGAAATTGCATTTGCATGACTGGAATGTTGATTTTGCTGCCTGGTGCAGTTATAAATACCTGAACAGTGGTCCGGGAAGTGTTGCCGGCGCATTTGTGCACGAGAAGCACTTAAAGGATACTTCAAGACCCATGTTTGCAGGATGGTGGGGACATGATAAAAAAACACGCTTCCTGATGGACAGCACATTCGTTCCAATGCAAACGGCAGAACGCTGGCAATTGAGTAATGCGCCAGTTTTCAGCATGGCTGCTTGCAGAGCGAGCATTGATATTTTTGATGAGGTTGGAATGGATGCTTTGGTTGAAAAAAGTAAGAGTTTGGTTGCTTACCTTGAGTTTATTGTAAACGACATCAATTCTCAAAAGAATAACTGTCTTCAGATCATTACGCCAAAGGAGAACCGTGGTTGCCAATTGTCAATTGTGGCGCATGGTCAGGGTAAAAAATTATACAGTTCATTAATTGAAAACGGTGTCATTCCAGACTGGCGTGAACCTAACGTGATCCGCTGTGCAGCTGTGCCGCTTTATAATTCTTTCGAAGATCTTTATAGATTCGGAGAGGTGTTGAAAGGCCTTTTATAGAGCCAAGAACCTAGAATCAAGAGCCATGACTCAGAATCAAGAGTCACGATTTCATTCAAATGCAAGAGTCAAATGGAGCCAAGAACCTAGAATCAAGAGCCATGACTTAGAATCAAGAGTCGCGATTTCATTCAAATGCAAGAGTCAAATGGAGCCAAGAACCTAGAATCAAGAGCCATGACTCAGAATCAAGAATCGGGATTTAAATCTGGAAGAAAGAACCAAATGATAATTCTTTACTTTCTTGGTTCTAATTCTTGATTCCTGGCTCCTGATTCTTGATTCAAAGTTTAATCAACCTTAGCCAAAGGATTCACCAGATTTTCTGTTTTAGTGATATCCAGTTTCACGCTGCCAACCAAAATATCGGCTTGCACACGTACAGGTAAATGGTTTTTATCGTCACTGATCCAAACGGTAAGATCTTCGTCGTTTTTAAAAACGCGGCCTTGTTGTACAATGGGTCTAAATTTTAAACAGCGCAAGTCTCCAAGATCTGTATCTACAACTTCCCTTCCGAGGAAACGAATGGTTAGGGGCCAGATTTCTTTATCCATAAAACAGGTAATGCTGTAAGTGTCGCCAACTTTAGCTCTGCTTAAATCCAGGTTACGTGCAGAGTAAAAGGCACTCACCATATCCTGGATCCCTTCAGGGAAATCCATTTTTACGTTGTTTCCTATGTCTACTTTTTTAGTGTAGTGGTTAAACGAATAATCCTGGCTGAATTTATAGCCGTTTTCATCCACGCGACGAACAAAATACCATGGAATCAGGGCATCCTTGTCTAAGTATGTTTCGTAACGGTCGCGTACTTTAAACACCCAATCTGTTGCTCCGGTGGTATAACCAGTACCAACAATATGGTAAACGTTCCGTCCCTTAATAGGAATTAGATCGGGTTTAACTTCCAGAATTACTTTGCCGGCGGTTACCAAGCCATAATGCAGACGGTAGCTTAGTTTTTCGCCCTCTTTAAAGGCATTATTTATTTTATTTGGTAATTTATCTTCAGCATTTACGTCTGAAATGCTCTCAGACATTTGTAATTGTCTTGTTTCGCGAAAATCTGCAGAGAATAACGATATAAGAATAAGCCCCACTGCAAACACGCCGGTGATATACTTCATTGTTTTCATGCAAGATATAAGTCAAACCCCGTGCCAAAGCCACTCTGGCAGGGTATTAAAATCTGTTAATTAAAGATAACAAAAATTCTCTTTTCCTGCTAAGTTGCTCAGCAAGAGCTTTGTTTTTAAGCGCCCGGGCGATACCGAAGGTTTTAAGCGCAAATGGATGGTAATAAAGACAGAACCAGCCACTGAGACCGAGACTTAAACAAACCAAAATAGGCCAGAAAATATTGGGTGAAAAAGCATAGACCACAAAGAACCAAATGAGATAATTAAACAGGAATAAAAAGATTCCTAAACCCAATGCGATTGACGCATAGAACTCTTTAAACTTTATGATCTTTTTTGTGATTTTATGCGCAGCAATAAGAGGTGGAAAATTCCCGATCATCCCGAGGACATAGATTGGAAATCCGATTAAAAGAAGCAGGTATCTAAGCACGAGGAAAAAAGGGCTGACATATTTGTTTTGGTTAGGATTAATGATCCAGTCTCGCAGTCCAGCCTCTCTTAGCTCTGAAAAATAGGCACTTGCTTTTTCTTTAAATTCGTCGAGCAAAGCCTGATTGGTTTTGGCAGTGGCGTTTACGCGCTCGGTCATCTCGTTCAATACGTCAAAGTCATGCGAAAGATTCTTATAGTTTAATCCTTTGGACCTGATGAGGTCTTTTTTGCATAGATCTTCGTAAAAATAAACCACATTATCGTTCTCTTTATTTTCGATGTGCGTAATAAGCTCCTTCATTTTTGGTTCAAGAGCCTGAAGGAATATGTTTTGACCTTTGGCGGGATTCTGCTGGTAAGCCCCGATAAAATCTTTTACCGGGATAGGCTCCCCGATGTTATAAAACAAAGTACTTCTGAACTTATCGGCCTTGCTGTAATTTACACCAACCGGTACAACCACCAGCTTATCATTACCCAAATACTCGTAAGCGCCGAAAACCATACGCGCCACACCCTTTTTTAAGGGTCTTAAACGCCTTTCCTGGATACACAGTCCCTCAGCAAAAACCATAACCTTAGCGTTCTTCTTAAGAAGGTAATTTACACGTCTATACGCCTCGTCGTTCTTTTTAAGACCCTCGCGACCGCCATCCTGGATTCTGAAGATTGGAACGATGCCAATCTGCTCTAGAAGCCAGGAAATGAGGCCGGGCTTAAATGCGTCGCCACGGGCTAAATATTTAAGTCTTGGAGGATAAGCAACATAGGTTAGGGCTGAAGGATCCATAAATGCATTAGGGTGATTCATGGCGATAATTACGGGCCCTTTCACCTTTAGGTTTTTTACATTTCTTTCCTGAATGCGTTTATAAAAAGTTGGTATTAAGAAGCTAACCCAATACCGTAAAATATGCCAAATCATAAGTTGTGAGTTTGTAAAAATAGGAGATTTTTTCAGACCGGAATTTTTAACATTTTGTTAGTAACATTTGCATGTTTTTATACCGGCAAATCCGCGCATTTTCGGTATATTTAAAGGATAATTTTATTTAGAAGATTTTAGAGATTTATGTCAGAAGTTTCAGCGGAAAAAAAGAACTACGGTGCGGATAATATTCAGGTTTTAGAGGGTTTAGAAGCGGTTAGGAAACGTCCTGCCATGTACATTGGCGATATAGGAGTTAAGGGCTTACACCATCTGGTCTATGAAGTTGTAGATAACTCCATTGACGAAGCGTTAGCGGGCTTTTGTAAGAACATTACTGTAACCATTCTTGAGAACAATTCCATTCGTGTAAAAGACGACGGTCGAGGTATTCCTACCGATATCCACCCTAAGATGGGCGTGAGCGCTCTTGAGGTTGTAATGACCGTGTTGCACGCTGGTGGAAAATTTGACAAAGACACATACAAAGTTTCCGGTGGTTTGCACGGGGTAGGTGTAAGTTGTGTAAATGCACTTTCATCACATATGACCACAGAAGTTCACCGTGACGGAAAAATTGTAACCCAGGAATTCAGCTGCGGAAAACCGCTTTATTCTGCCAGGGAGGTTGGACCGACCACATACAGAGGCACTATTCAGACTTTTACGCCCGATATGAGCATTTTCACCATCGGGGAGTATAATTATACCACCCTGGCTAACAGGATGCGTGAATTGGCTTATTTGAACAAAGGAATTCGTATTATTCTTGAGGACGATCGTCAGAAAGACGACAACGGCGCTTCGTATACGGAAACGTTCTACAGTGAAGGTGGTTTGAGAGAATTTGTGGTTTACCTGGATGATGCCAAAGAAAAACTGATTGAGGAACCGATTTACATCGAGAACGATAAAGGTGTTATCCCGGTTGAGGTGGCCATGACATATAATAACTCTTACAGTGAAAACATCCAGAGTTATGTAAACAACATCAACACTCACGAGGGAGGAACACATCTCGCAGGCTTCAGAAGAGGATTAACACGTACTTTAAAATCGTACGCTGAGAAAAACGGATTGCTTTCAAAAGTAAAATTCGAGATCAGTGGTGATGACTTCCGTGAAGGATTAACTGCGGTAATTTCCGTAAAAGTTCAGGAGCCTCAGTTTGAAGGACAGACTAAAACCAAATTAGGAAATAATGAAGCAATAGGTGCGGTTGATCAGGCGATCAGCGAAGCTCTTGCAAATTACCTGGAAGAAAATCCAAAACAGGCAAGAACTATTGTAGATAAAGTTATTCTCGCTGCAACTGCAAGACACGCGGCCCGTAAAGCCCGTGAGATGGTGCAACGTAAAAACGTTATGACCGGTTCGGGCCTTCCCGGGAAATTAGCTGATTGTGCCAGTGGAGATCCTGAAGCATGTGAACTATTCCTTGTGGAAGGGGATTCTGCGGGCGGAACCGCTAAACAAGGACGTAACCGTGATTTCCAGGCTATTCTTCCACTTCGCGGTAAAATTCTGAATGTTGAAAAAGCATTGGAATATAAAATTTACGAGAATGAAGAGATTAAAAATATTTTTACGGCGCTTGGAGTATTTCGCGGAACGAAAGAAGATGATCGTGCGCTGAACCTTGATAAACTACGCTACCATAAGATCGTGATCATGTGTGATGCCGATGTTGACGGATCTCACATTACAACGTTGATTCTTACATTCTTCTTCCGCCACATGAAAGAGCTGGTAGAAAAAGGACACGTATATATTGCATCACCTCCGCTTTACCTTGTAAAGAAAGGAAAAGACCAGGTGTATTGCTGGAATGAAACAGAGCGCGATAACCAGATAAAATTACTGGGCGGTGACAAAGCGGATAGCGTGCATGTTCAACGTTACAAAGGTCTTGGTGAGATGAACGCAATCCAATTGTGGGAAACTACGCTTAATCCGGAGACAAGAACCTTGCGCCTGGTATCCGTTGACAGCGCAGCAGAAGCAGACCGTGTATTCAGTATGTTGATGGGTGATGAGGTAGCTCCTCGTCGCGACTTTATTGAGAAAAACGCGAAGTACGCGAAGATCGACGCTTAAGATCCCAGCATGCAATCGAAAGAAATTTCAGTTGACAAATACATTGAATCGCTCCCGGCTGAGCGTAAAGAGGTTATTAAACAACTGCGAAATTCCATCCTCAAAAATCTGCCAAAGGGTTTTGAGGAATGCATGAGCCATGGCATGATTGGTTACGTAGTCCCTCATAAATTGTATCCTAAAGGCTATCATGTTGATCCGAAAACACCTCTACCTTTTATGGCGCTTGCCTCCCAGAAAAATTTCGTAGCCCTTTATCATATGGGCGTTTACGGTGATCCAAAACTTCTGAAATGGTTTACCGATTCTTATGGCAAAGCTTGCAAAACCAAACTGGACATGGGTAAGAGTTGTATCCGCATGAAGAAGATGAATGATATACCTTATGATCTTATTGGGGAACTTTCTTCGAAACTGAGCCCTAAACAGTGGATTGATAGTTACGAGAGCGCACTCAGCGCTTCTGCCAACACTAAAAAGAAGAAATAATCAGATCTTATCTCATTGTCAAAATGCTTACCTTGGGTAGGCATTTTTGATTTCAGGTAAAACCATATTCATTTCTCCCATTGACTGGGGCTTGGGGCACGCATCGCGTTGTGTGCCAATAATTAGAGATCTTTCAAGGAGCAATACAGTTATTATTGGTGTGACGAAAAAAAATGATTTTTTCTTTCGCGAGTATTTTCCGGATCTCGAACAAAAACAAGTTTCTTCGTACAATATTTCTTATTCAAAAAAACTTCCACTCTGGATTAAAATTTTTCTTCAGTGGCCCTCCATTAATACTACGATCAAAAAAGAGAGGAAGGAGTTAAACAAAATAATTGTAGAAAAAGGAATTGATATTGTGATCAGTGATAACCGTTTTGGATTACATTCAAAAAAAATTAAATCTGTATTTGTAACGCACCAACTTAATCTAAAAACACCAGTGTTTAAAGGGTTTTCCAACTGGCTCAACAGAAAATACATTCATCGCTTCGATGAGGTGTGGGTGCCGGATTATGAAGAAAAAGTAAAACGTTTGTCGGGAGAATTAAGCGACTCTTCAAAAATCAACATTCCCGTAAAATATATCGGTCCAAAAACTGCACTTGAGATCGCAGATGCAATAACAGATAAAAAGGAAGAATTTGATTATTTGTTTCTTTTGTCAGGACCCGAGCCACAAAGAACAATACTTGAGAATATTATTTTCGGGTTTGCGACAAAAACAAAAAAAAAACTTGCAATTGTGAGGGGTACTTCGGAGCCGGGACCGAGGAATATTGGTAATGCTGAAGTTTTTGATTTTGTGACCGGTAATGTATTAAAAGACCTGATTGTCAATTCAGAAACGGTTATATGCAGAAGCGGTTATAGTACTCTTATGGATGTTCATCTCCTGAATAAAAACAAATTGGTTTTGATTCCAACTCCCGGTCAAACTGAGCAGGAATACCTCGCAGAGTTATGGCATAAAAAATTTAAAGCCAGAAAGCTGGAACAAAAAAAATTTCCTGAAGAAATTTAGAATTCGTGAACACCCTGAACAGTAGTATACTTCATGGTGTACTTAACGCCAGGATTCATGTACTTATAAGCACTGTGACTCATTAATGCCGCTTCATGGAAACCACAAAGAATGAGCTTCAATTTGTTTTTGTAGGTATTGATGTCACCAATTGCATAAATACCTTCTATGTTCGTGCTGTAGTCGTCAGTATTCACTTCAATGGCATTTTTATCGAGGTTTAATCCCCATCCTTCTATAGGACCAAGCTTAGGACTGAGCCCAAACAGAGGAATCAAATGATCTGTGGCAATAGTTTGTTTTTCTTGTGATTTTGTATTCAGGGTTTCGATTGTCTGTAATTTTCCGTTCCCGGAAACAGAACTGATGGTTGAATTTAAAAGAAGCTTAATCTTTCCATTTTCAGCAAGGTTCATCACTTTGTTTACACTATCCGGAGCGCCACGGAAACTTTCACTTCTGTGAACGAGAGTAAGCTCGCTGCACACATCACTAAGGAAAATGGTCCAGTCCAGCGCGCTGTCGCCACCTCCGGCAATAACCATTTTTTGATCGCGGTATTTTTCAGGATCCAGGATCATGTAATTTACACCCTTCCCGTTTTCGAACTTTTCGAGATCCGCGATTTCTGGTTTGCGCGGTTCAAAACAGCCCAGGCCGCCCGCAATCACAACTACTTTTCCCTGCACCTGGGTGCCCATGTTTGTAGTAACCACAAAATCACGATCGCCTCTTTTTTCAAGAGACTCTACGCGTTCGCCAAGTGTAAAACCTGGTTTAAAAGGTTCGGCTTGTTTCAGAAGATTATCAACCAGTTCCTGTGCAAGCACAGATGGATATCCCGGGATATCGTAAATAGGTTTTTTAGGATATATCTCAGAAAGCTGGCCTCCAATTTGCGGGAGGTAATCAATAAGATGACAACGCATTTTCAGGAGTCCGGCCTCAAAAATTGCAAAAAGCCCTACAGGCCCTGCACCAACGATAATTATGTCTGTATTGATCATTAAAAAATTGAGTGCAAATGTAGTGTATTTTTAAAAGAGTTAAAAATGCATCAGGGCCGCTTGTAGATTTGTTTAAACCAGATATGCGGCGGGATAAACCAGATACGTAAAAAGTCCCACACTTTCAAGCCTAAAATCAAGTAAATCAGCAGGATGTTTAGTGTTAAAAGGAACATTTTTCAGAAAGTTATAATAATAATAAGTACTTTTATCCGATAAACTAAATTCAGAAAATGAAAAAACAATTACTTTCACTTTTTGCGGTTGTTGCAGCGACTGTTGTTACAGCACAAGTGCCAAGCCCAAGTTGGTCAACCGTACAAAACGCTGGCTTTACAGTTACAAGTGCCGGCCACAGATTTTTAGATGCCGTTGATAATAACGTTGTATGGCTTTCAGGCTATGACGGTTTCAATGCAGGTTTTAACTACAACTGGTATTCAACTACCAGCAACGGTGGAACAAATTATACTTCCGGAAACATCTTCAGTGATACTAACAGTTATTCTTTAGGTAACATGGAAGGTATCGACGCAATGACTGCCTGGGTTGCTGCATATTCACGCAGCGGCGCCTATTCACCTGCTAACCCGGGTGGTGGTGGAGTTTTCATGACCCAAAATGGTGGCGCTACATGGACCAACATGACTGGTCCTAATATGTTTACGAATACTGCAACCTCATTCTGTAACTGGGTTACTTTTTTAGATCCAAATACAGGTGTGGTAAACGGAGATCCTGTAAACGGCGAGTTTGAACTTTGGAGAACCACTAACGGTGGCGCAAGCTGGACGCAAGTTGCAGCAGCGAACATTCCAAATCCTTCAAGTTCGGCTGAGTTTGCAATTGTTAACTTATATTGTAAACAAGGCACTACAAACATTTGGTTTGGTACAAATGCTGGCCGTGTGTATCGTTCATTTGACGCTGGTGTAACATGGAGCGTATCTACTGTTGCAGCAACGGGTACTATTACAGAGCTTGCTTTCACTTCGCAAATGGATGGTGTTGTTCTTGCAGCAAACAGCGCGAGCGCTGGTAACGTTCAGTTATACAGAACTAATGACGGTGGTGCTACATGGACTTTAACTCATAACGTAAGCCAGGCTCAGGCTGCTACAGCTAACCTGGGACGCAACGACCTTTGTGATATCCCGGGAACTGGATATTTAGCTTCTGTGGATAACCAAAACGGAACTCTTTCTTATAGCAAAAACAATGGTGTTACCTGGACAAACTGGAATAGTCAGGGTATCGGTTATGTATGTATTGATTTCGCAAACAGCTACCGTGGCTGGGCTGGAAGTTTCAGCGATGCTACAAATCCTACCTTAGGAGGTATTTTTAAATTCAACGGTCTTGATTTTAACTCTAACTTCACTATTACGCCAAATATCTGCAGAACTACTGGTAACGTAACTGTGTCTCCAGGAAACATGTCTGGTGGTTTAGCTCCGGTATCTTTCTCTTGGTCAGCAGCCCCTTCAGGAGTTCAGTTCTCAAGCAGCACTGCGAGTGTTCCAGTAATTACTTTCTCTGCTAACGGTATCTACACTATTACATTGGACGTAACTAATCCTGACGGAACAGCGACTTCTACCCAGACAATTAATATTTTAACGTGTAACACACCGGTGGCTAACTTTACTGTAGCTGCAACGGCTTGTAACAACGTAGCGATTACATTAACCAATACAAGTACTGGTTCACCAGCACCTTCTGCAACCGTTAGTGTAAATCCTTCTTCTAACGTAACTGTTACCCCAACCGGTAACAACTTTACTTTGAAATTTGCTAACGCTGGTACCTATACGGTTGATCTTTTAGCTTCCAATATTTCCGGTACAAGCAGCGCTTCACAAACCATCACAATTAATGATTGTGTTCCTGTAGCCAACTTCTCATTGTCAAGTAATTTGGCTTGCCGTGTTGTTGACACAGTATATGCAAGCAACATGAGTACTGGTACCGGTGCTGCATACACCTGGACAGTTTCGGGAAGTCAAAGTACCTGGACATTGATTACCAATCCATCTAATCCTGCTGACAGGAAAATTGCTTTCAAAGCGATTTCAAGTCCAACAACAGGTTCTTCTAAATACACTGTAACATTAACTGCTACGAACCCTTCAGGTTCAAGTACTAAAACAGATACTATCAGGGTGTTTAACAACAAGGATTGGGGTAACGCTAACTGTGTAGGTTTATCTGAAGTAACTAACCTGGGTAAAATACTTTCTGTTTTCCCTAACCCGGCTCACGATATGTTGACCCTTACTTTACCTTCAACAACTGAAACATTAAAAATTACCTTAACCAATATTTTAGGATCTGTTATTTACGACGAGCGCGTTGTAAACAAAGAGAAGCATGCAGTTTCTATTGCAAACTATCCTAAAGGTGTTTACTTACTGAGTGTGGAAAACGCTCATGAGAAAGTAACCCGTAAGATTATTGTTGAGTAATATTATTTAAATATTTAAAGCCGTTCCGGTTACCGGAACGGCTTTTTTTTTAAGCTTTGGTTATGAAGATCGTTTTTATGGGTACACCGGACTTTGCCGTCAGGAGCCTGGAACTACTGCTTGATAATGGTTATGAAGTGGTTGGCGTTGTCACTGCACCGGACAAACCCTCAGGAAGAGGGCAGCAAATGAGTGCTTCAGCAGTTAAAAAGTTTGCTATTGAGCGTAACCTTAAAGTATTGCAACCGGTTAAACTTAAGGATCAGAATTTTTTGAATGAACTCCGCAACTTGCAGGCAGATCTGCAATTTGTTGTTGCTTTCAGAATGCTTCCTGAAGAAGTATGGAACATGCCTAAACTGGGAACTTATAACCTGCACGCTTCCTTACTGCCAAACTACAGAGGCGCAGCACCGATTAACTGGGCTGTTATTAACGGAGAGCAGGAAAGCGGTGTAACTACTTTTAAATTAAAGCATGAAATAGACACCGGAAATATTTTATACCAGGAGAAAGTATCTATTACACCGGAGATGAATGCCGGCGATCTACATGATGTTTTAATGGAAAAAGGGGCGAAGCTTATTGTTAAGACCGCTGCAGAGCTTAAACGTTGCCTGGATAAGAACGAAGAACCCCTTTTTAAAGTGCAGGATGAAACAAAAGTGAGTCACGCTCCGAAGATTTTTAAGGATACGTGCAGAATAAACTGGAACAAAAACGCACTGCAGATTCACAATCTCATTCGTGGACTCAGCCCATACCCCACGGCTTTTACCATTCTTTCCGGTGCAGCCGGCGAAGAGAGGTCGATAAAGATTTTTGCCTCAGCCTATGAATTGGCACCGCACAATAATACTAACGGTTCTTTGATTACCGACGCTAAGAGTTATATAAAGGTTTATTGCAAGGATGGCGTGTTGGAAATAAAGGATCTCCAGTTGGAGGGAAAGCGGCGGATGAGTGTTTCGGAGTTTTTACGGGGATATAGGTTTAATCATGACGACCGATTTTTGAGTTCATAGCGATTTACCGGAAGTGGCGCTGCGCTTGCCTCGCAGAGGCGTTTGGGTCAGGAGGAGCTTGTTGGGTTATAACGGGGAATAAAGACACTTTGAAACCCTTGCCAACAGTTGTTTACAGGGGCATTTATCAACAAAAGGCTGATTTATCAACAAAAACACCATTTTTTGGCCGGAAACACTTGACAAGCGCGGATTATGCAATTATGTTTGTGATGCAATAATTAATTGTTTAACCCTAATTAAAAAACAAAATGAACAAAGCAGAATTAATTGATGCTATCGCATCTAGTTCAAAGTTAACTAAAGCTGATGCAGGTCGTGCATTAGATTCAACAATCGAAGCTATCAACAAAGCTCTTAAAAAAGGAGATCGTATTGGTCTGGTAGGTTTTGGTTCTTTCTCAGTAGCGAAACGCGCTGCTCGTACTGGCCGTAACCCACAAACTGGAAAAGAAATTAAAATTGCTGCTAAAAAAGTAGTAAAATTCAAAGCTGGTGCAGAATTAGCTAGCACAGTTAACAAAAAATAATTTCTTCTTTCTAAGAAGGGAAAAAAACCGCCTGGAGTTATCCGGCGGTTTTTTGTTTTTATCTGGTCACTTATAGCGGCTTTTTGTTTTGGAACCGCTCATTAATTGAATTACCTTTGGAATATCCGGGGTTTGTTTCCCGAAAAAATCTCCCTAGCAGCCCCTGTTTATTAAAGGCTTAATCGCACAGGATTAAACCAAAAAATGAAAATGGTATCCTTTACCATTCTGGAGATTAATTTTTAAAACCTTCCAATATGAAGAAACAAATATTTATAGGAATTGCCTTGATGGCAAGCTTCGGAATCTATTCCCAAAGTAGAAAGCCAATACCGGTACCTGGTCA
Organism: Bacteroidia bacterium; assembly: GCA_016788025.1. Classification (GTDB taxonomy): domain Bacteria; phylum Bacteroidota; class Bacteroidia; order B-17B0; family Aurantibacillaceae; genus Aurantibacillus. Next base: position 2,282 of record JAEUTM010000147.1, on the reverse strand, counting down.
GTTATTAAATATGAAGCAGATTGCCAACACCAAGTTTAATGAATCGAATACGGCTTCTTCTGCAAATTTGCCCTTTCCGGATAATGATGTTTCACCGGAGGCAGCTAAGGAAGCCACGGTGATAAACACCTGGAACAATTTTACGTCGTCGATGAATATTTATGGTGTGTCAATTAGTTTTACCAAACCACTTCAGTGGAATGATGATTTGCATGCAGTGTCATTTGTTTACAGGAAGTCGCCTACGTATTTGATGTCGCCCGCGCAAGCCTCTCAGGCGGAAACCGGAGGTATTGTTGCAATGATCTCGGGTGATTGTGGCGCTACGTGGGATAGCACTGCTCTTTACAGTGACGATACTTATTGGGGTCGTTATCCAAGCGGTGCAATTTACAATCCACCTTCAACACCTACCAACACTGAAATTTCCAATGCCTATATTGTTGCTGCCGGGCCAGCAACCAGCAGCGGAAATGGAGTTACATGGGTTGCTAACTGGTATTCTTCAAAACAACTTGGTATTATTAATTATGACAACGTTATACCGTCACCACCAGCGTCTACTGTTTTTCCTACACTTGGTCCTTATCCCACAGGAATGACAAGACACGATTTCTCAGCCTATAATTTCACAAGTACGGATGACGGCATCGTAAGGGTTCTGGCTGGTGTAACGGATGATAATACAGACTCCGACACAGCCGTTGCATTGATGAAGGGAATATTTAACAGTACAACTAATTCCTTCGATTGGACGGACACTGTTTTTGATCCGCCAACAGTAACTGCTTCTGACAATACCGAACAATGGATATCACGTCCTTTGATGGCCTGGAACGAATCTGGAACAGTTGGTTACCTCGTAATTATGGGTGCACGCACAGGCGCTGTTGGGTCAAACATAGGCTTCCAGCCTATTGTCTATAAAACTACCAATAGCGGTGGAAGCTGGACATTAGATCCGAATGGCATCGACTTCAATAGTCCTGCTTTTGGCGATGTATTGCGTCCGATTGTTACCGTGAATGAAGACTCTACACTTGAAGTTCCTTTCTTTATGTGGCCTGAAGGGATCGACGTGACGGTTGATGCCAATAACAAGCTCCATATTTTTTCAACGATAGTCGGAACAGCTAGTATGCATCCGGATTCTCTTGCCTTTATTTCGAGTTTTACAGCAGATCGCTTCAGGTGGCCCCATACTAATCTTTTTCAACCCTACCTTTATGATTTTATGTATGACGGTACAAATTGGTCGCATATGCTGGTTGACTCTATGCTGTCGGAAGGTCCGGGGCAATTGAGTACAGAAGCGGGTTATGGGATTAATCCATGGGATGCGGATCCAACCAATTCGAACCAGAAAATAAGGTTAGCTGCCCGTTTGCAAATGAGTCGTACGCCAGATGGGAAATACATTGTTTATACCTGGACAGAAACTGACCCCGTATTGGTTACCAATAATGCACCCTGGAATATTTATCCAAATATAAAAACGAGGGTATTAAACGTAAGCACTGGAGCTTTACATCCTGTGGAAATAAGTATTACAGATAGTACTGGTACTCCGGGCGCAGTGAAGGCAAAGGCTTTTTTTCACTATGTTTCCCCAAAATGCCGTCTATCCAGTACAGTTACAGCAAATGGTCCGGTTATTTCAATTCCGGTTACGGTTTCCAACAGTTTGCCTTTATCGCAAGCTACGAAAAACAAGCACTGGTTTTCGTGGGCTACGCTTAATTTCGGAAATGTGCCAGATGCCAATATTGTTATCTGTAAACCTGCTGACGATGTTGGCATTGCGGAAAATTCTTTCAATAGTGCGATTAACAGCTTGGTGTTCCCGAACCCTGCGACTAACCATGCAACGGTCAGCGTGAACCTGGTTCAGAGTTCGAAAATACGTATTGAAATGATAAACGCGATGGGGCAAGTCATAAGTACTGTGCAGGCAAATGGAAACAATGGGATCAACGAAATTAAGCTGGATATTTCCGGCGTTTCCAGCGGGATTTATTTTGTAAATGTGAAGATTGATAATGCAATAGGAACTAAAAAACTGATTGTAGAGTAATTTAACACTCCGGGCACAAGATTTGATGACCGCTTCGGAAGCATACCAGCGACCGAAAGGCTTTCAGAAGTGTAGAAAACTCAGCAAAGGCAGGTAAATGGCATAGCATTAGCAATTTTATTTTAGTAAATTAGGACGCGAAAAAAGTTAATATTTAAACAAACTAAACCAAATAATAATAATACATGAAAAAACAACTACTTATAGG
>JAEUTM010000131.1 GCA_016788025.1 Bacteroidia bacterium | reverse complement strand
CTCAACATCCACCAGTGGTTTAAATGGCACCAACAATAACTCAACCAATACAAGCACAGCCATGTTTAACTCGGCAAGGAGTTTCGCCAGTGCTTCCACTCAATATATCGACGTTACACCATACAATTCTGCCTATGATCTTACCAGCAGTGTTTGTGTTTCTGCCTGGATTCGTCTGGCTTCAAACGGCTCCGATCAAAAAATATTGGGTAACCAGGATAATGCCAATGGTGGATGGAAGTTCGGTGTGTTTTCAGATAATAAAATAGAGTTTGAGATCCGAACCAGTAGCAACGCTCCATTCCTCAGTCGTTCTGCCAGTGGAGGAACTGCTTTGGGTACAGGAACCTGGTACTACGTTGTTGGCCAATATTCAAATGCGGGCGATTTTATAGACACTTATTTGAATGGAAGTCTCGACCGAAACTATTCAACAACGGCATCCCTCGGTGCTTCTGCCGGAACCATGAAATTTGCAAGGGAACCCTTTGGTGCTGCTTATTTAAACGGCATTGAAGATGAAGTAAGGCTTTCTAACGTTGTGCGTTCTGCGGGCTGGATCGCAACCGAATATGCGAATCAAAATTCACCTTCTACATTTTATAGTATTTCTTCTGAACCGAAAGTTTTTAGTGGGGGATCTAACACTAATTGGACCACAAATGCCAATTGGTCTTCTGGTTCAGCTCCAACGGCCTCAACAGACGTGATTCTTTCTTCAACATCCAATCAGCCCAACCTTAACACAGATGTTCAGATCACTTCACTGTGGGTACGGCCATCTACAACGCTTACAATCGGCAGCAATCGTACCTTAGCTATTCTTCATGATATTACAAATTGCGGAGTAATAAACGGCAATAATGGAAACAGCGAGGTTTTGCTAAACAGCACCCCGGCATATGCACAAACACAATATCTCTCAGGAAGCGGCGATTACAATTTTCGGGATCTTACGATCAATAATACTTTCGGCACTGACCCCGCTGTGGTTTTAAACGCACCTGTCGACATTTCGAACGATCTTGTGTTAACTTCGGGGGTAGTTTCTACTACCACCACTAACATTCTTGCCCTGGGAACAAACGCTACATCAACCAGTGGCTCCGCCTCAAGTTACATTTCTGGTCCGATGTCAAAGGCAGGGACGGCAGCATTTGTATTTCCTGTAGGAAAGGGTGGACTATGGCGAAGAATTGGAATTTCAGCCCCAAGCAGCTCAAGCACTTTTAGGGCTGAGTATTTTAATACCGCGTATACGAATACATCCAGCGTAAACGCTCCGATAACAGATGTAAGTAAATTAGAATACTGGCAATTGGATCGTACGGTTGGCTCTGGAAATGCCAGCGTGAGTTTATATTGGGAGTCGGCTAACGGCAGCGGGATAAACAACTGTGCTGATCTCACCATCGTTCGTTTTAACGGAACAGGCTGGGATGAAAGAGCTGCCACAACCACAACATCCTCTACCTGTTCTGGAACCGGAACCGGGGTAGTGACCACCACAGCAGCGGTAACTGCTTTTAGCCCTTTTACCTTTGGATCAAAATCAACAGGTGTAAATCCCTTGCCCATTGAGTTGATAGATTTTAAAGGTAAATGCGAAAACAACGTTACCACATTACACTGGGAAACTGCAACGGAAAGAGACAACGATTATTTTGATCTGCAACGAAGCGAGAATGGAGAAACCTGGATTTCTGTCGCTAAAATAAAAGGCTTTGGCAATAGCAAAAACAAACAAATGTATTCGCATGCCGACCATTTTAAAGCAAATAACATTGTCTACTACAGGCTTGTACAGGTTGATGCAGACGGCTCGCGAAGTGTTTTTAAAAATGTAGTAGTAAGTTGTAGCGAATCGGGCAACTACATGAATCTATTTCCGAACCCGACGACAGACGAATTTAATCTTGAATTTGGTATGGAAAATGCAGTGTCTGGCACACTGACAATTACAAATAATCTGGGAACTGTGCTTTTTTCCGAAAACCTGAATTTGGCGCAGGGACCGAATCGATTAAGGCAGGCTCTTAACCTGGTGCCCGGATCCTATACCGTCCTATTCCAATCGGAACTCTTTACCCTAAGTCAAAAGCTGCTTATTATTAAATAGCAGTCTAATGTTAATCTTTGTATTTTATTTTCTCGTATCTTGGTGTACCTCTTGTTATGCCTGGTAAACGAGTTTCACATACTGTCATTCTTCTGTTGCTTTGTTTGATGAGTGTCTCACAAACAATATGTTCGTATAATTATAGAAAGAGAATAACCTTCGATCCCACCAGGGTGGTAGGGCCGATTGACCTCACAAATTTCCCGGCTCTCATAAGTATTTCGTCTGATAACGATTTACGCACTACTTCGAATTCCGGGCACGTAACCAGTGCGAGTGGTTTTGATATTGTATTTACTGCTGCTGACGGTGTTACTCTTTTGGATTTTCAGCTTGAGAAGTACACTGCTTCCAATGGACAGTATTCCGCCTGGGTTAAAATTCCTTCGTTATCTACCAGTATTAGCACAATTATTTACATGTATTATGGTAACAGTGCTATAACCACAAACCAATCCACTACTTCGGTATGGAGCAATTATCACGGAGTCTGGCATCTTGAAAACGGCTCAATGACTGATAATTCCGGCAACGGATATACACTTACCAATAACAGCACCACCAACCAGTCACCGGCCTTTATAAACGATGGCCGTGCTAACAGTGGAACCCAGTGGCTGGAAGTAGCCAACACCTTTCCAAATATCACAACGGATTTCAGTATGTCGGCATGGGTGTATACAACTGACAACACAAGAGCGGGACAGAGGGTCTTCTGCGATGATGTAAATAATACCGGCGGTTATGCGCTTAGCATCGGCGATGCCGGCACGGGAAACCTGCGTTTTTTTTCCAGATCCTCAAATCCTGTCATTCTTGATGCTCCAAACAATACAATTGCTAATAATACCTGGTATTACGTAACCGCAGTGGCCAATATCAGCGGGTCTGTCAAAACAATTTACGTCAATGGTGTTTCTGTTGCATCCGGGGCTTTTACAAATGCCTGGGGTACGGACAATGGTAACGCCTCCGTAGCCGGGGAAACAGCAAGCGGTGAAACAGGAAATCGTTTGGCAGGAAGAATTGATGAAGTGCGGGTCGCTAAGTCTGCACTTTCTGCAGATTGGATCCGCACAGAGTATAATAATCAAAATTCCCCATCCACATTTTATTCGATATCAGCAGAACCAAATGTTTTTACGGGTGCATCCAATGCTAATTGGAGTCAGAACGGGAACTGGACATCGGGAGCTGCACCATCGGCTTCAACAGATGTGATTATTACAACTACTACATCCAATCAGCCAAACCTAAACACCAACATCCAGTTAAATTCACTTTGGATAAAATCTTCTAACACGTTAAACATAAATAATAACCAGAACCTTTCCATTCTT
>JAEUTM010000102.1 GCA_016788025.1 Bacteroidia bacterium | reverse complement strand
ATTTATTATTAACCATTATTTATCAAAATGAAAAAAGCATTTTTAGTAATGTTGGCTCTTGTATTATGTTATAGCTGCAAGGAGCAAGCGCAACAACAACCCGGCCTCAAAATTGAGGATGGTTTTTACGAAGTTCTATACATTGATTCCACAGGAGCCGTGGAAACAAAGAAACCTGGACAAGCCCTGCTTGGCCTGGATACGGTCTTTAATACAGGAGATCGCCGCCAGGTGATCATAGACGTGTCAGACTATGTTCCTTTGGAAATGGAAGGAGATCCAAAAAAAGAACAACAAACAGATGCCAAAAAACTTTTGTCAGTTACGCTCAGCAAAAATGCAACAGAAAAGATGAGGCGTTTCACAGCCACACGCGTAATGAAACATGTTGCCATTGTAATCGACGGTAAAGTCATCACCATGCACAAAGTCCGCGAAGCCATTAACGGTCCCGGCCTGCAAATTACCCGCTGCGATGACAATGCCTGCGAGTATTTGTTTGTGAAAATGAAGCAGCAATAAGTTAAATGCATTACAACACGCCACGTCCTTCCGAGCGGAGCGGTACGCGAAGCGAAGGAACCTCACGAACAGTGGCCGGCGATATTCAAAACGGAACGCCTCCGCTAAAGCTTCAGCGGTGCGCGAAGCGAAGGAACCCCTCGAACAGTGAATGGTGGATCTTATGCAAAACAAAATGAAGGAACCTCTCGCACAGTGGATTCGAAACCAAGCGCAGGAATCTCTCGAACGAAGAACGCAGACTTATTTAGAACTCAACCCAAATTGTCACATCGAGTGCAGAGCGTATCGAGATGTTGGTAATTTGGGTTTGTCGTGTTTGATCCCAAATGTCATGTTTGAGCGGGGCAGTGCGGTGGCTGTGAACAGTATTATCGAGACATAGGCATTTGGATTAGCTACCTGGCAATCACCACCCGTTTGCTTATCGTGCCCGAAGCCCCAGACAGTTGTAAAGAGTAAATGCCCTCAGAGAGATCCTCTGTTTTTATTTTCATTTTGAAGCCATCCTCGCGAATTAGCCGGCCAAGATCATCGTAGATTGCTATTCGATCGAATACCTGGCTTAAGTCAGTCCCACTTCGAAACTCAATAAAGCCGTTTGCCGGATTGGGAAAAACCCGAATGTCACTCTGAGCGTAGTCGAAGAGTGAATAGCCAACGGTAGGGTCCACCGTCACCACCACTGTATCCCATTTCTCCGGGCTGCAATCCAAAATTTGTTTTACGATATAAGTTGTAGTAACCACAGGATTAACCCATAGACCAGCCTTGTCATAAATCGGAGTGTTCATATTAGGCCATTGATACCAGGTGCAGCCAGAATCAATCGCAAAGTCCGGCTCGCGACCGAGAAAGACCGGTGTACCTGGACTAATTGTTGTATCACGGCCGGCATAAGCCGGTAAGTTAACTTCTATCACGCTGACATCATCAATACAATACTCAGCCCCCGCGTTAACTGGTTGCGGGTTTACATTCGTGTTTGTACCTGAGTTACTTTTAAAGTTTCCAATCAACATATATTTTTCCAGTCCTGAAGCAACAAAAGTTCCTGTGACGGGTATCCATCTTAAAGTGTCAGTAATCAGACTTCCAGATGGGTTAGTTATTTGCGGATTTAAATAAGTTATTGGAAAAGTGCACCTTGATATCGTATCAAGAGTTGAATCTCCAAAATACGCTCCTATAGCATCAATCCCTACATTACTGCCATTACTTAGTACAACATAAAATTTGACGCAATATGCCTTGCCAGCCTTTAAACTTTCTTTAAGTCGATTTCTCGGATAACCTCTGGTATTTAAAAAGCAATTGGTGCAATACAAAGTTGACATGATGTAATTCCTGCCACTTCTTGGATATTGGAATCCAGCAGCATACGGGGCATTCGCTATCGGGGGTGACAATGTTGCTAAGTAATAGGCATATTTATTAGTATCTAAAGAAGACCAATACCCTACCACGTTGTAATAAGAAGAAACAGAATTAGAATTTAGCGCTTCAAAACTGCCATTGCTAACGTAATTTCCAATATTCGATTGACCCCGAGACAACAAAACACTGAACAGGAGAATTACTATTTGCAAGGATTTATTCATGCAATTGGGTTAAGCGCGTTAATTAAAAGCCTAATCTAATTTAGCAATAAAAGCGAGAATCTAATCAATAATCAACTTTGTCCCTGCTGGAATATCAAACAAGCCTTGTTCTCTGGCTTTGGCAAACATTTTCTCAACAGCTTCTGTTCCCTGTTTTCCAAGATCAATGGAAAAGGAATTGACATAAAGATTGATGTGCTTTTTCATCACCTCTTCGCTCATGGCTTGCGCATGTTCGCGCACATAAGGCATAGAACTTTCGGGATTGGCAAAAGCAAATTCCACACTTTTTTTAATAAGTCTGTTTACTTTTTGTTGTAAAGCAGCATCCATACTGCGTTTGATCACAATGCCTCCAAGTGGAATAGGCGCATGAATTAAGGTATCCCAGTATTCTCCGAGATCCATTACTTTTTTTAATCCCTTTTGTTCGTAAGTAAACCTGTTTTCATGAATGATGAGTCCTGCGTCAACCTCTTCTCTCAACACGGCGTCTTCAATATTCGAAAACACATATTCTATTTTGTTCTTCAATTGCGGAAAAGCCAGTGACAATAAAAAATTCGCCGTCGTCATCTTCCCGGGAATAGCAACCCGCATGTCTTGAACCTTTTGAATGTTGAACCTTGAACTTTGAACCAGCAATGGCCCACAATTAAAACCCAATGCACTTCCTGCTTTTAGAAGAATATAATGTTGCAGCACATAGGCATAGGCGTGAAAACTCAGTTTGGTAATATCCAGCTCTCCTTTTAAGGCTTTACGGTTCAGGGTTTCCACGTCTTCGTGTAACACTTCAAAGTCAAGACCTTCAGTATCTATTTTTTTATGAAGCAGGGCGTCAAAAATAAAACAGTCGTTAGGACAGGGAGAATAACCGAGAGTCAATTTCATATTAGTGATTTAATTCATTCAGAAGATCCAGCAATACTTTATTTAAATTTTGGATTGCCAGCGGTAGATTCCAGTAATCCCGGTTTCTTTTTTCAACGCGGTTGCTGATGCTTCTGAGTTGAATGGCTTTCCAGTTAAAAGCATTTGCAGCATGTATAAACGCTGCGCCTTCCATGCTTTCCACATCGGGATGATAACGTTCTACAATTTTTTGGATGCTTTCTTCATTACCATGTACGGTGTTAACCGTTATACCGGAAGCCCGGGCTAAGGCATCAGTGCTTTTTGAAAGAAAGAGGTTTTTTATTTCTCGTTTCTGCTGGCCCAAGCCAATTTCGTCGATGCTTAAAAATGCAGTATCGTTTTCCGCGCCAAGTTCACTGAAACAATCCTTCATTACATTTACAACCTCACCGATCTTAAACACATCGAAAGTGCCTGCAACTCCGGCATTAATAGCCAGGTCGATATCATCTCCTTTAAATTGCCCCAATTCGAAAGCCGTATTTACCATGCCAGCTTTGGTAATACAAGTAGTAACCTGGATATGCTCTAATATATAAGTGTTCTTTTTATAGGAATGCCATTTTTCAAGGAACCTTAAGGTCGGTTCGATCTCAAATTCAGTGGCAGCAACTAAGAGGATCCTTTTCATGGGAGAACAAAATTAGGGAAATTCTGTCTCAATCTACAAGTACTCACTTCTCGATACGTTCCGGTGAGGGACCGGAACACGCGAAGTGACATTTTTTATCTACCGGGACTGGTCACGTCGAGTAGAAAATTCTGTCTCTTTGAATTTTCATATCGAGACGTAGACACGCTATGAATTAATTGTAAATTTGCGGCATGATCTTTTTAACCAGGCATGAGCACTTTAACGCAGCTCATAAACTATATAATCCGGCTTGGACAGCGGAAAAGAATGTTGAAGTGTTTGGAAAATGCGCCAACGCCAACTGGCATGGCCACAATTACGAGCTTATCGTTACCATCAAAGGAAATGTGGATCCTGAGACCGGTTTCCTGATGGATGCTAAGAAACTAAGCGAGATTCTTACCGTTCATGTGTGCGATAAGATAGACCACCGCAACCTGAACATGGATGTTGATTTTATGCTTGGAAAGCTTGCCAGCACCGAGAACCTGGCCATTGCCATCTGGGAGCAAATAGAGCCACATTTACCTACAAATGTTAAATTACACTGCGTAAAGCTCTACGAAACACCCCGCATTTGCGTGGAATACTTCGGAAAAGAGTTATAATTCCCTATTCGGAGTTTTTTTAAACAAAATTCCCTTACATTTGTTTTACTAATAATTAAGGCCACTTGATCAGCAAACTTCTGACGCAGTGCCTTAAAGGAACAACAATCAACATCATAGCTTAATCCCTATTATATTGGTCGTTTTACATTTGGTATATGAGTAATAGAATTGCCGTATTCAGAAAAGAGCACTTTAACGCTGCTCACCGTTTGCACAGTCTTTTACTGAGCGACGAAGAAAATGCTGTAACCTTTGGTAAGTGTAACTACTCTAATTACCATGGCCACAATTATGAATTGATTGTGCAGGTGAGAGGAGAAGTGGACCCAATTACCGGTTATGTGATTGACATGAAAGTGCTGAGCGAACTGATTAAACGGGAAGTGGTAGAACGTTTTGATCACAAAAACCTGAACCTGGATACCGAAGAATTTAAAACACTGAATCCCACAGCTGAAAATATAGCGATTGTGATTCATGGGCTGCTGAGGCCTCATCTTGATAAACGTTATGATCTAAAAATAACCTTGTATGAAACAGAAAGAAACTACGTTGAATACCCTTGTGAATGAAGGTAAAGTCTCTGTAAATGGCCTCAGCTCCGAAGAAGTAGGGGATAACCATTTAATGACCAGCATAGAAACTCCTATGCGCAAGGATGCTTTTGTGATGAGCGATGAGGAGAAAATGAAAAAGATTGAATCTCATTTCAGGGAGATTATGGAGACTTTGGGACTGGATCTAAAAGACGATAGCCTGGCTGGAACTCCTGAACGTGTTGCAAAAATGTACGTAAAGGAAATTTTCAGCGGACTGGATCCTGCAAACAAACCGAAGATCGCGTTGTTTAATAACCGTTACCAGTACAATCAAATGCTGGTTGAAAAAGAGATCAGCTTTTACAGCAATTGTGAGCACCACTTTGTGCCTATCTTCGGAAAGGTGCATTTGGCTTATATCTCCAGCGGAAAAGTGATCGGTCTTTCTAAACTTAACCGTATTGTGCAGTATTATGCAAAACGTCCGCAAGTGCAGGAGCGGTTTACTGTTCAGATTGCAAAAGAACTGCAGGAAGTACTCAATACAGAAAGTGTGGCGGTAATTGTGGATGCCAAGCATCTTTGTGTGTCTTCACGTGGTGTGCAGGATGCTGCCGCAGCAACGCTAACTTCATTTTACGGCGGAAAATTCCTGGAAGAATCTACGAAACAAGAGTTTCTAAGGTACGTAGATATGAAAACGCAGTACTAGTTGGCAGTTGAAAGCCGGCAGTAGGCAGTATGTCTAGTTCTTGGTAAACCTAAACTCTGTTCGCCGGTTGTATTCGTGTTCTTTATCGGTGCAGTCTATATCATTACCACAACGATTCCGGATTTCTTTCTCGCCTTTTCCTATGGCTTTGAGTCGGCTCTTATCTATTCCTTTCGAAACAAAATAACTGACAACAGAGTTTGATCGTTTTTCGGAGAGCGACATGTTGCTGGCGTCATCCCCCTGGGCGTCTGTATGCGAAATCACTTCCAGTTTTATTTTGGGATTATCCTTTAGAATCTTCACAACTTTGTCAAGCACCGGTTTGGAACTGTTTTCGAGCTTAAAAGAACCCAGGGCATACAAAATATTTTCGGTTACTTTTAGTTCCTGGTCAGACTTGTTTTTAAATTTATCGAAGGTCAGGCTAATATCCTCAATCACTTCCATTTCAGTTAAGCGTATCACATCTGCAGGAATAAGTTTGTATTCGAAGCCACGTCCGGAGCGGGTAAGTTTGGCTACTTCCTGCCCACTTTGTGTGGCAAGAGTAATATTATCCACGTCTTTTGGATATGACTTCACCACGATCACATAATTTGAATGTTGATCTGGCACGCCCATTTCAAAATCACCATAAGCATCGGTCATCACCGAATCCATTTGCAACTGCACATCTTCCAGGGAATCGATCTTAAACATAGCTACCATCGCGCCAATCACCGGGTATTTGGTGCCGCTTCTTTCGGTAAGAAGTTTACCTTTTACTGCGCCTTTTTTTCCATCGTACCTGAAACTCTTGATAGGCGCGGAAGCCAGTAAAGTTCCATCAGAACCTACAATACTTAACTTACTTTCCTTCAAAACACTTCCTTTTTTAACGTCGGAAGCTTTTACGAAGATGATCTCCCAGGGACGATTGAAGTTAAAACCCGCGCGGTTCGTCTGCACAAGACTATCAGCAATATGGCTGTTCCAATCCTTAATATCCTTTTTAATTTTTCTCACTTCAGCAGGATTGATCTCTTTAACGATCACATAACAGGTAAGTCTGCTTGGGCCAGCCTTTTTACGTGGCCCGAAATAGCGGTTAAGACGGAAAACGTGATGAACGACTTCTTTTAAGCTATCGTAATTGTCTTTGGTGCCATTCTCGTCTCCGAATCTGTACAACATGGTAAAGGCATTGTTCGGAAGGATATATGAGGCTTTAGTTGTACTGTCTTTGTAATAAGTAATTTCTTCACTAATTACTTTCTCTTCCTCCAGCGTTTTGGTAGAAGATTTTTTTTGAGAAAAAAGAGAAGTTCCGAACAGGACGGCTAACACTAATAGAACTTGTTTAGGCATGATAGGAGACATTTAACAAAGATAGAATTGTTTCGGCATTGTAAAACGTAAATCGTAGATACTGTTTGAACTTAATTATTAACTAAATATGTTGTTTTTTTTCAAACAAAACTTTGCCCGGTATTAGGTTCGTCTTTTAGTTCATCCCTGCTATTTCCCTGAACAAATAAGGCCAGGGAACTCCGTATCCTTCTCTTTTTGAAATCCTGAGAATAACTATTTTCTTTTCCGGATATACATAGAGATATTGTCCTAATAATCCCTGAGCGAATAAATCCACACTCATTTTCTGGAGCCTTTGACCGCCATCTTTACTTTTAATTACACGATAGGGTTTCTCCAGTTTGCTCGAATCGGCTACCGGGTATGTATTGCGCGTATGCCACCAATGATTGGAGTAGTTACCATATGTGTTTGCGGTGTTGAAGATCCAGTTTTCCGGTACAAGCTGCGTCCCCAGCCACTTGCCTTTATTGGCGTAAAGACTTCCTAGTTTTGCAAGATCTACTGCTCTGGCATTGAGGCAACAGAACATTTTTTCGGTTTGATGTTTTTTGCTGTCTAAGCTCCAGCCGGCATCAAATTGCATTCCCATGGGCTCCCATAATTTTTCATGTAGGTACTCTGCCGGGGATTTACCTGTAGCTTTTTCCAGGATCAGACCCAGAACCTGCGTGT
>JAEUTM010000033.1 GCA_016788025.1 Bacteroidia bacterium | reverse complement strand
TTTTATTGGAATTCTTACGCTTGTTGCCGGTGTTGTGGGCGTGAGCAATATTATGATGATTGTTGTGAAAGAGCGAACGAAAGAGATTGGTGTACGGAAAGCACTGGGTGCCACTCCTTTTTCAATAGTATCATTAATTATCCAGGAATCTGTATTTATAACATTTATAGCAGGATACGTTGGCTTGATGTGCGGTATCGGGCTTGTGGAGGTCTTAAAATCAGCCGGACTTGAAGGAGATTTTTTCAAGAATCCCGACGTTGATTTATCGATAGCGATATCGGCGGTAATACTGATAATTGTTGCAGGCGCCCTGGCAGGGTTCTTTCCAGCGTTAAAAGCTGCAAGAGTTGAACCAATACATGCATTAAGAGAAGACTAATGGTTTTTGACAGAGATAACTGGCAGGAGATATTTGCAACCATCCGCAAAAATAAATTGCGAACGGCTCTAACAATGTTGGGAGTCTTCTGGGGCATTTTTATGCTTGTAATTATGTTGGGTTCAGGAAATGGGTTGCGTAACGGCATTTTAAAGGATTTTTCGGGTACGGCAACAAATAGTTTTTATGTATGGGCCCAGCAAACCAACAAAGCGTATAAAGGATACAAACCAGGAAGGTATTTTAACTTCGATATCGCCGACGCAGAGGCCCTACGGCAGCTTCCTGAAATGGCCGTTGTTCATCCGATGAATCAGCTAGGAGGACATGATGAGTCAAATACTGTAGTGAGAGGCTTAAAAACTGCCCAGTGCGAAATTTTTGCTTGTTACCCTTACTTTAGGGAAATAAACGAAGTGAAAATTTCGCAGGGCCGCTTTATTAATGATTTAGACTTAAAGGAAAAGAGAAAGATCTGCGTTGTTGGTCCGCGGGTTGTGGAACTCTTGTTTGCAAAGGGAGAAGAAGTTCTGGGCCAGTATATCCGTATTAACGGTGTTTATTTTAAGATTGTTGGCCAAAGCTTTGTTTCTGCAAGTGGCGGTGAGGGCAGAGAACAGGCCCAACGAATTTATACACCCTTCACAACTTTTTCTAATGCTTTTAATTATGCCGACCGTGTGGGCTGGTTTGCTATCAAATCTGCAGACAATGTTCCCGCAGAACAGGCTGAGAAAAAAGCAATATCGGTTTTAAAAGAAAGGCACAAAATATCACCAGAAGACGAAAAGGCTATTGGCCACTGGAACATGGAAGTGGAATATAACAAGCTGCAGGGTTTGTTCCTGGGAATTGAAGTTCTGGTTTGGATTGTGGGAATTGGAACGCTTATGGCTGGAATTATCGGCATTAGTAATATTATGCTTATTGTTGTGAAAGAAAGAACCAGGGAAATAGGGGTGAAAAGGGCATTGGGAGCAGTACCTGCTCAAATCATCGGTCAAATTATGCTAGAGGCTATATTTCTTACTGCCATTTCAGGTTATTTCGGTCTGGTTTTGGGAATTGGTCTTCTGGAGTTACTTAATTCCGCGATTGGTAGTTCAGCGGAAATGTTTTCAAACCCAACGGTGGACCTTTCAGTCGCAAGCAAAGCACTCGCCGTTTTAATTTTCAGTGGCGCCCTTGCTGGTTTAATACCAGCAAGAAAAGCCATATCTGTTAAACCCGTAGAAGCCTTAAGAAGCGAATAAATAACAAACGAATCTATGCTAAAAAAAATCAGAAATATTTTCCTTATCGTCCTGCTGGTAATCGTGTTCATATGGACATTTTATTTCCTTTATCAGAAGTCCCAGAAACCACCTGAAGTTTTTAATACCATCAGCCCTTTTGATACTTCCATCGTAAAAAAAACTGTTGCAACGGGTTCGGTAACGCCGCGCAAAGAAGTAAACATGAAGTCTCAGGTAAGTGGTATCATAGAGAAATTATATATTGAAGCGGGTCAACAGATAAAACAGGGAGATATCATTGCAAAGATCAAAATTATTCCAAACATGTTGAATCTTGCAAATGCCGAAAATAGGCTTAATTCCGCAAAATTAAATTTCGACAACTCCAGGCTTGAATACGAGCGGAATAAAACCTTATTTGATCAGAGTGTCATTTCACGCGCCGAATTTCAGGCGTTTGAATTAAGGCTTAAAACCTCGGGTGAAGAATTAAGCGCTGCGGAAAATCAATTGCAGATCATAAAGGAAGGTGTTTCAAAGTCGTCTGGTGCCGTATCCAACACCATGGTTAAGGCCACAATTTCCGGAATGGTGCTTGATGTACCGGTAAAAGAAGGAGGACAGGTGATAGAGAGCAACACGTTTAATGAAGGAACTACCATAGCATCTGTAGCCAACATGGGAGAAATGATCTTTGAGGGCAAACTGGATGAAAGTGAAGTGGGCAAGGTAAAAACCGGAATGGACATTGTACTCACCATTGGAGCCATAGACAAAGAGAGTTTTAATGCCAAACTCGAATACATTGCCCCAAAAGGAATTACCGAAAATGGAGCCATTCAGTTTCTGATCAGAGCGTCGATTAGTAAAAACAAGGATGCCTTCCTCCGTGCCGGTTACAGCGCAAATGCAGATATTATTCTGGCCCGTAAAGATAAGGTTTTAAGTATTCCTGAAAGTGTTCTGCAGTTTGAGAAGGAAAAAGCGTATGTGGAGATAGAAACAAAACCGAACGTTTTTGAAAAGAAGTTTATTAAAACAGGTTTGTCTGATGGTATTAATATTGAAGTTACAGAGGGATTAAAAAGAGAAAACAAAATAAAACAACCCACGCTTGTAGCTCCAGGAGAATCAAGCTAATGTTATTAACGCAGACTCTAACGAAAAAAGGCCAGTTTCACACTGGCCTTTTTGTTGTTGTTTAGTATTTGATTATTGAACGACTATTACTTTGCGGCTGATTTTGTTGCCGTTGTTTTCGCCTATAATAAAATAAACGCCTTTAGGGAGTTCAGACACAGAAACCTGCTCTTTATCCATTCCTTCAAACTCAAGTGTTTTCACTACCTGGCCAAGCTCATTTGTAAGAGTAAGTTTCAGGCTGGATGAAGACTCAACAACAAAAGTTCCGTTGTTTGGATTTGGATAAACGGAGAAGATTTGTTCGTCGGTATTATAAGAAGCCAATCCGGCGCAGGAATTCACTTTTAATGAAACAGTTCCCGAGCCAACGCAACCATTTGCATCCGTTCCCTGAACGGAATAAACATAATATCCAACAACAGGATTTACATTAATAGAAGCAGAGTTTGTATTTGTGCCGGTCCAGGTGTAAGTAACCCCACCGGTTCCAGTGATGGTAGCGCCTTCTCCTTTGCATATTTCCGGACTGCTAACGGTAACACCAATATTTGGGTTAGGAAATACATTAACCATAACGGTGCCTGTGCCCGGGCAATTCAATCCGCCGGTGGTAGGAGACGATGCAGTTGCTGTATAAGTGGTTGGAATATTCGCAGTTACTGTTTGTATTGTAAACATCGATCCTCCTGGAGACCAGCTATAATTGCTAGTGCCGCCTGACGCCGTAAGGGTTAAAACTGAACCAGGACAGGCCGTTGGACTGCTTGGGCTAATAGAAATAGTTGGTTTGAAAACTGTAATCTCAATGGTTGTGGTAGCGCTGCAACCTGTGTTATTAAAGGTACCCGTTAACGTATAGATAGTTGTATTTATAGGATGTACTGTGTCCGCAGATACAATAGACCCGCTGCTCCATTGATAATCATCTGAAACACCAAGAGCTCCCAGAGCAACACTCGAACCAGTACACACCAGGGTTTTTGATGCACTGATGCTTAAACTCGGGGCAGGGTTAACCATAATAAACTGGTTGGCAGTGGCAGGACAGTTGGATGCTGTACCAATGACAGAAATATTTACAGGCGAGCTGGGATTTAAGCTAATTGTTGTATTTGTAGAGTTGTTCGTTGCCCAGGTATATGTGCTGGCACCTGAAACTGTTAATGTTACCAGCGTACCCGGACAAACTGTTGTGCTACTCGCTGCGATAGTTATGGTTGGTGTGGTTACCGTCATTCCAACTGTGGCAGCACCAGGGCAACCCGAACCATTATACCCAATCATAGTAAAAGTTGTGTTTGCTGTGGCGGTAATGACAGGAGATGAACCAGTGATATTTCCCGGATTCCAAGTGTAATTACTTGCGCCGAACCCGTTCAGTTGAACTGTATTTCCGCCGCAGGCCGCCGCTGATGAAATAGAAGCAGTTACAGTTAACGGAGTGCTGGTAACCGAAACAACTTTTACCGCAGTTGCACTAGAGCTTGGACATCCTGGTACCGAAGAAGTAACGGTATAACTGGCCGAACTCATGGGTGTGAAACCCACACCGTTTGTTATGCCTCCTGTCCAGGTATAATTGGATGCGCCACTCGCTGTTAAGGTAGCTGTTTCGCCAAGACACAATAATGTGTTTGATGCGGCAATGCTTATAGTAGGGGCTGCAGGACATACAATATCAACCAGGTAATCTTCAGTTTCCCCGTACCCGCCGATATCATCGGTACACGCCTCGTTATTAGCAATGGTGGTATAATAAGCACATCTTACACGCATTTTTATGTTATTGGCAATGCTCGCCGTAGTGGGAATTGTAAGCGAGCCGGTATGGAAAGTACCGTAAGAACTGGATGCATACACCTGTTCACTGTTTTGGTAAGTACCGTCGTTATTTAAATCAATCCATATTGCCAGACCTTCGTCGTAACCATACGGACCTCCTGTAGCCGCAGCAAACGTGTAAGTACCGCCGATACCCAGAGTTCTTACAGGAGTAGAGAAACTGTTGTAGCCATTGCTCGGGCAACCGCTATTTCCAATAGAAGCAACGCCGTTAAGCGTGAAACTGTCAATGGCATCGCCGTCGGTTCCGTCGTTCGTTGGTGTTGAAGTAGCAAGGCATTGAGCATAAGAGCTCGTTATGCCGAATAAAAGCATACAGCTTAGTAATAATTTTTTCATGTTGTTGAGGGTGTTGTTCGTTAACTAATTTACTAAATATTCTTATAGAATGAGCAAATATTAATTAAAAGTTAAACGCATGCTCTTTTTGAT
>JAEUTM010000587.1 GCA_016788025.1 Bacteroidia bacterium | reverse complement strand
TTTAAAAAAGTTTGTTTAAGAGTTTATCGTCCACTATGTTAGGGAGAGTTACCTTAAGATTTGGGCTCCTTTGCATTTCGCGTTTAATGGCAAATAAAGCTTCTTCATTCCTTGCCCAGCTTCTGCGTGCAATCCCGTTGTTTACATCCCAGAAAAGCATTTGTTCCAATCTTCTGTCGGCATCGGCGCTGCCATCTAACACAAGACCGAAACCTCCGTTTATTACTTCACCCCAACCAACACCGCCACCGTTATGTAAACTAATCCATGTTGCCCCACGGAACGCGTCGCCCACAAAATTCTGTACAGCCATGTCTGCGGTAAATCTGCTTCCGTCATAAATATTGGAAGTTTCACGATAAGGACTATCAGTGCCACTTACATCATGATGATCGCGACCTAAAACCACTGGTGCAGAGATCTTCCCTTCCTTTATCGCCTTGTTTATGGCCTGCGCAATTTTGATCCTGCCTTCGCTGTCCGCATATAAAATCCTGGCCTGAGAACCAACAACCAAATTGTTTTGTTGAGCATCTTTAATCCAGACAATATTGTCGTGAAGCTGTTGTTTAATTTCTTCCGGCGCTGATTTATATATTTCTTCAAGAACCTGTTGAGCCAGTTTATCAGTTACGGCAAGATCTTCCGGCTTTGCAGAAGTGCATACCCAACGGAAAGGACCAAAACCATAATCAAAACACATGGGTCCAAGAATATCCTGTACATATGATTTGTATTTAAAGTCTCCGCTGTTTCCTTTCGCAAATACATCTCCACCTGCACGCGACACTTCCAGTAAAAAGGCATTGCCGTAATCAAAGAAATACATCCCCTTTGCTGTAAGTGTGTTGACAGCATTTATATGTCTGACTAATGTTTTCTGAACTTCTTTTTTAAATTGTTCAGGATTTTCAGCCATCATTTTATTGCTTTCTTCCAGGCTAAATCCTGCCGGATAATAACCGCCAGCCCATGGATTATGAAGGGAGCTCTGGTCGCTTCCAATGTCTACGCTTATATTTTCTTTCACCAAACGTTCCCATAAGTCAACAACGTTACCCTGGTAAGCAAGGCTCACAGCTTCTTTGTTTGCCTGTGCCGTTTTGGTTCTTGCAATTAATTTATCAAGGTCCGTAAAAACTTCGTCTACCCACTTTTGAGAATGACGTGTTTGAACTGCTTTAGGATTTATCTCTGCTGTGATGGAAACCAAACCTGCAATTTTTGCAGCCTTAGGCTGTGCGCCGCTCATCCCACCTAATCCACAGGTCACAAAGATCTTGCCTTTACGTTCTTCTTCTGTTTTGAATTTTTTTCTTGCGGCGTTCATTACCGTAATGGTGGTGCCATGAACAATTCCTTGCGGACCGATGTACATAAAACTACCGGCCGTCATTTGTCCGTATTGCGTAACACCAAGGGCATTAAACTTTTCCCAATCGTCAGGCTTACTGTAATTCGGAATCATCATTCCGTTCGTTACAACAACTCTTGGAGCGTCTTTATGTGACGGAAAAAGTCCCATCGGATGACCACTGTATAACACCAGTGTTTGTTCATCAGTCATTGTTGCCAGATACTGCATGGTAAGCAGATACTGCGCCCAGTTTTGAAATACTGCGCCATTGCCACCATAAGTAATCAACTCGTGAGGATGTTGCGCCACAGCATAATCAAGATTGTTACTCAACATATGCATAATCGCGGCCGCCTGCTTTGATTGATGAGGATATTCGTTGATTGGTCTTGCGTATATTTTATAGTCAGGCCTGAAACGATACATGTAAATGCGACCGTACGTTTTTAATTCCTGAGCAAATTCCGTAGCCAGTTCAGCATGATGTTTTTTGTCAAAATAACGGAGGGCATTTTGGATTGCCAGTTTCTTTTCTTCCGTACTTAAAATATCCTTACGGCGTGGTGCGTGATTTATGTTCGATTCGTACGGCTTTGGACTGGGCAACTCACCCGGGATTCCTTGTAATACCATCTCCCTGAAACTGACTTGTGTGCTTACTGACATTCCTTTATTTTATTTTTGATGAAGCGGAGGAACCTCCTGCTTCATTATTTATATCCTTATCAAAATTACCGGTTTTTTTATTGTAGCCATAAGGGCAGTGTTTGCAACCGCTTTTACAACAATATCCACGTTTGAGATGGTATTTTTCTGTAAATACAATGTATCCTTCAGGACTGTAATAAAAATCTTCGGGGTCTAGTTCTTTTTTGAACATAACCCTGCAAAGATAACTAATTGAAGGCGAAAAGAAACTTATTCAACCCGCTTAATAGTGCAGCCGATAGACTTGGTTTCGCGCACTTTAGGAGTTTCGTTTTTAACAAGGGCCTGTAAAGCGTCTTTTAAATATGGAACTTTAACCGCCGCCGGGTCTTTTACATTGTCGTCAATAGCTCCTTTATAAAGAAGAAGGCCTTTGGCGTTAAAGAGAAAACACTGAGGGGTGCGACCCGCACCGAAAGCATTTGCCAACTGACTTTTTTCATCAACAGTATAAAAACACTTTAAACCCTGTGATTGATAATATTTTACCATTTCATCAAAACTATCATCTTCTGTGCGTTGGGCCTCATTGCTATTTACGATGGCGCAACCTATACTGTTGGCGAGACAAAAATCAGAATATTGTTTAATACGGGAGGCACTCAGTTTAACGTAGGGGCAAGTATTGCAGGAAAAAATCACCAAAAGTCCCTTTTCTTTTTTAGCCTCTCCAAGGCTTATCTGGCTACCTGATACATCTTTCATCTTGTAATCAGCCATCGGTATTGGAGAATCTATCGCAAGCTCTTCAATAGGTAATAAGTTTGAAAAGGAAAAGAGGCCTGCAACAACAAAACATGCAAGTAATAAATGGAGTTTGGATTTCATGAGGCGTTTTGTTTGGTTATACTAACAAATTTAATGGAAAATGATCCAAGTGCGTCAGAAACACTGTTAAATACTCCCTTTTGGCCTTCAGATACGACAAAAGCTGTTAAAAAACAGATAAAAAAAAAGAAATTGACGGAAAGTTTCGGGCTTTCAGTTAAAAATATACTAACGGTTTATGAATTGACGAAGGTTTACTTTCCAGTTTTACTACCATCGTAAGCCCATTTCAGGTACACGGCACCCCAGGTAAAGCCTCCACCAAATGCAGAAAGGATAATATTGTCGCCTTTCTTTAATTGTTTTTCGTAGTCCCAAAGAAGCAAAGGAATTGTTCCGGCGGTTGTGTTTCCGTAACGTTCAATATTCATCATCACTTTTTCCGGGCCAATACCCATGCGTGAAGAGGTAGCGTCGATAATGCGTTTGTTAGCCTGATGTGCTGCCAGCCAGTTTACATTTTCTGCTTTAAGATTATTTTTTTCCATAATCTTTGCGCTTACTTCGGCCATGTTGTAAACGGCATGTTTAAATACCGCCTGGCCTTCCTGGTGAACAAAATGCTCTCGCTTGTCAACGGTTTCATGAGAAGCTGGTTTTAAAGATCCACCGGCTTTCATGTGAAGATATGTAGCACCATTGCCATCGGCATGTAAAATAAAATCCATAATTCCTACGGATTCCTCAGTAGGTTCCAGTAAAACTGCGCCGGCACCGTCGCCAAAAATAACGCAGGTTGCGCGATCTTTATAGTCAATGATACGACTCATCATGTCCGCACCAACCACTACAACTTTTTTATAACGGCCCGTTTCGATAAACTGGGCGCCTGTAGAAAGCCCGTAAATAAAGGCCGAACAAGCAGCGCCAAGATCATAACCCCAGGCATTTTTGGCGCCTACCTTAGCACAAATGAGATTTGATGTAGAAGGAAAAACAAGGTCGGGTGTTACTGTTCCGCAGATTAACAGGTCAATTTCTTCGGGGCTAATGCCTCTTTTTTTGCAAAGCAGTTTTACTGCTTCTACGCCCATATCGGAAGTAGCCTTGTTAGGATCGTTTTCAATATGTCGCTCTTTTATGCCAGTGCGTGTAGTAATCCATTCGTCGCTGGTATCGATGATCTTTTCCAGATCGAAATTTGTGAGAACGTTTTCGGGCAAATAACCTGCTACAGCGGTAATGGCGGCTCTCTTCATCATTGAAAAATTTGTTGTATTTTATCGTTCAGCTTCGCGTCTGCCACTTCTTTAGCAAGAAGAAGCATGTTCTTAAATGCCAGGGAGCTTGATATGCCATGTCCGATCAAAACATTTGCATTAATTCCCAGCACGGGCGTTCCACCGTAGAGTTCGTAATTAAATTTGTCAAAATATTCGTCGCTGCGATTACGTGTCTTAATAAGATCGTAAAATGCCTCGGCAGTTTTCAGGAGAATGTTTCCGACAAAACCCTCGCATACAATCACATCGGCTTTATCCGAAAACACTTCGCGTCCTTCCACGTTGCCCACAAAATTAAAGTCTTTACTGTCTTTCATCAAGGCATGCGCGGCCTGCGAAACCAGGTTCCCTTTTTCAGGTTCCTCTCCGATATTTAATAATCCAACTTTTGGATTTTTTATCTTATAAACCTCCTCAGCGCAGATAGATCCCAGCACTCCAAATTGGTAGAGAACATCTGGTTTACAATCTGCATTTGTGCCAACATCAAGAACCACACCAAAACCCCCGTGTTCTTTTGGCAACAATGTGGTGATGCATGGTCTGATGACACCCGGAATAGCTTTTACTGTAAACATAGCGCCTACAAGCATTGCACCTGTATTGCCCGAACTGGCGAAAGCATCAATCTCTTTTTCTTTAAGGAGTTTATACCCTAAAGAAATGCTGCTATTTGGTTTTTGAGAGAAAGCCTTTGTCGGATGTTCTCCCATTTCAATAACTTCTGTTGTGTGAACGTATTCAAAGCGGGTCGGATCAACACCGTTTTTCGAAAAATAATCCTTCGCTACCTCCGAATCTCCAATAAGGACCAATTTAACATCTGTGGGGAGTTCTTTTAATGCCATTAAAGCACCCTCCAGACAGTTGTTCGGCGCATAGTCCCCACCTAAAATATCAAAGCCGATCTTCATACTAAACCTAAAATTTTACGAAGCACAATAATACAATTTTATACGTTTAAAAACACCCTAAAAAAACTTGAATATTTAAAAATTAGTTTGCACTAAAATTAAGCTCAATTTTCGCACCGTTGTCGTTTGAAAAGGAGATGTCACCGTCAAGCTGTTCTGTGAGTGTTTTCATGAGAGATATTCCCAATGAGGTCGTATCTAATTGAGGATTAAAGCTTTTAGGAAACCCAGTGCCATTGTCTTTCAATACAACGGTTATTTTGTTAGCTTGATTTTTGATGCTAATATCAAAACGACCAGCCTTGTTTTCCTGTGATTTAAAAACGTATTTTATGCTGTTTGTTACCACTTCGTTCAGGATCAGGCCAAAGGGAATGGACTTGGTTACAGGTAGCACCACGTTATCATAATCTTCATGAAGGCGCACTGTTTTATTCAGGTCGTAAGTTCTGAATAGCTCTGAGATAAGTTCAGAAGCATAACGTGCAATATCAATGCTTTTTAAATGCGGATTCTCAAAAAGCATTTTATGTACCAGTGCCATGCTCATAATCCTCGTCTTGCTGTCGCCAATAACTTGTTTTGCCTCTTCACTTAACACCGAGTCTTCCTGCAGATTAAGCAAACCAAGGATAATAGCGAGGTTATTTTTTACGCGAGGGTGTAGTTCAGCAAGAAGCACTTCTTTTTCCTTTAAGGAATGGTGCAGTGCATTCTGGGCTGTCTGAAGGCTTTCGTTTTGTTGTACTATCTCACGATTTTGGGTATAAATGATTCTGGTAAGGAGAAAGCTGATTAAGGCGGTAAGAGAAACTGACATGATAAAGTCGTAATACCACAGCACCTGCATTTGCTCCTGGCTGAGATTCTTAAGCTTATAATCCGGAAAATCAAGTAGCAGGGCTGCCAGGAAAAACGCCAGGCAAGTGATCAGGTGGATAAGGGTGAATTTATTTTTAAATGAGGGTTTACTAAGCAGAACAATACTTACGATTACCGGGAAATAGAAAAGGTAAGCTCCTACCTCTCGGGGGTAATATTCATTAACATGAAATATGGAAAGGTTTACGTTGAGTGTAAAAAGAATGAAAGCAAGGTCTGTTTTCCTGGCTCTGCTCAGGGAGAGGGAAATTAAACATAGAATGAGAAAGCAGGTAGATTGCAGATAACCGAACTCATCTTTGATAAAAAAAGCGTTTGTGAATCCAATCAACAGAAAAGCAGCCATAATCAGGTTAATCAGATTGATGGTTTTGATCCGTCTTTTATCAAACAGCGTGTGATGCGGTTCGATTCCGTAATGGAGAATTGTATAAAACCTTTTTTTCAAAATCGCTTAAAGGTAATTTTTTAAACGAAAAAAGCAGGCATATAGCCTGCTTTTCTAAAATATTTAAAAACGCAATTACGCTTTTTTCTCCATTACTACGTTTCCTTTGTAGTAGAGTTTTCCTTCGAACCAATGAGCACGGTGCATAAGGTGTGCTTCTCCAGTAGTAGCGTCTTTTGAAATTGTCATCGACGGTGCTTTATAGGTTGCACGACGTGAATCTCTGCGTGAACGTGAAAGTTTTCGTTTAGGATTTGGCATGATTTCTTCTTTTTTGTGGTGAAGCGATGGCTACATCTGCTTTACCTGGTTTTAATTTTTATTAAATTTTATTTTATTTAGTTTTTCCCACATGGGGTTCTTTGTGTTCTTTTCCTCTGCAGGTCCCGAACTCAGGCTATCTAGTTTATCCAACACATCGTAGTCGCATTGAAACTTCTGTTCATCCACTTCACAAGGGACACGACGGGCAGGAATAGCTAATATAATATATTCGTACAGATATTGAGAAGCGTCAAATTCATCCTGTCCCTCAGGAATCACCAGAATTTCATCGGTGCTTTCTTCAGGATTTCCATGCTTTATAACCAGATCGGCTTCGGCATTTATTGGAAAATCAAACTCCTTCATACAGCGGTCACATTCGAGGTCAACCGTACCACTAATATCAAAATGAACCTGTAACAGGTTGTTTTGTCTGGTAAGCAGAGCTTTTACGTGAATCTTCGCTTTCTGAATCTCACTATCTTCAATTTTATGAAAGAACGTATCGCCTATTTCGAATTCAAATTCGTGTAGGCCTACAGGCAGGCCGCCAAACTGTATGTTGAACTGACTTTTGCCCATCCCTCTTTAAAAAGGACTGCAAATATAGGCTTTTTGTTTTATTTACAAAATATATTAACAGTTAAAAGCCCTGAATTTCAGTGATTTTGATTGAAAAACCAGGCATTTGCAGATCAAAAGTCCCGATAGCTATTCCAAAAGCTGGTTTTAAAGGCAAGGAAGAAGTACGGATTCTGAAGAATATAATTGCGGCTGTTTGTTTCAGATCTCTGGATGTAGCTCAACTCGAGCCTTAGATTAAGTTCCGGCACTATGAACCAGGCGAATTTAAGCTGGCCTTGGAGAATATTTGTTTTTACACCCTGTGTTGTATAGTTGCCGTAGTCTGACGAGCGCGTGTTATAAGACTGAAATATATTCTGACCTACATTTGATTTGGTGCCTGCCGTGTCCTTGCCAACAACAGCATAAATGCCCTGAAAGCCTATTTCAAATTTGTTCTTCCTGTAGTTTAGCGACCCTAAATACTCTTTGAAATTGGCTCCCAAAGGATGAGCTAAAGGCATTCCGTAGTGCGAATAATTCTGGTCTACAAGGCCGTGTGTGTAAGTAAACGGACGCACCTGGTTGTACTCGCATTGAAGTTTTAAGCCTTTTATGCCAAATGCATTGATGTATTTGAATCCTACCTGCCAGCCTTGTTTATTAGCCCACCAGCCCCGTCGCGCACGAATTTCCTTTAAATAAAATTCATCCAGGGCAATTTGTCCATAGATCTTTAGTCTATTAAATAAGGTTAAGTTGCAGTTAAAACCCAAAAAAGAATTATCCGGTGAACCCACCGAATATTCCTGGGGCCGGTAAAAAATAACCGGATTCAGGTAATTTACTTCAAAGGTTCGGATTTGGTTAGTGTCTGTGCCGCGCCACACGATGTTCTCAAAAAAGCCAATATGCAACTCTTTAATAACGTTGTAACTCAGGTAATGAAAGGTGCCATATTTATTACCATACTTGCTTTTAAAGCCACTAGCCGTGGAGACATCGTACATCCAGCTGTACCAAACGCTGTACTGTAAACGCCATACATTGGTATTGATTCTGAAATAAGGATAAGCAGGCGCGAAATCACTTAATAACAGACTTCTGTATCCATCGCCAATAAAGTGCTTGTCGCGCCCAAGCTGAAAATTAAAAATATTGCTTTTGCCCGGGGAGTATGAGATGTAGCCGGTATAGTCAAAAAAAGTATAACCCGGTTGATTTTTACCATAGGCCTGTCCGGACTCTGGAATTATCTTCTGCGAAGAGAGGCTGCTATCGGTGAAAAACGGGAAAGATATCCTGCCTCCATAACCCGTAAATGCAAAAGTGAAATTGTTATTAATATTGGTTTTTAGATGAATACCTGCAATTGATGTTAACACCGGTTCCTGCATAAGCATGTCGTAACCAGCCGCCAGATCGGCAAGGGGCAGCACCTGGAAATTGAGGTGTGTTCGTTTTTTGGTTTTTTCCTGCAACGTTTTGCTCCAGAACTGGTTGTTAAATCCATAAAAACGGAAGGGAACCAAGGAATCTTTTATCGCAGAGAAAGTACTGCTGAGGTATGGTTTAAACGAGGAGTGGAAATTGGTAGAAGGGTTTGAAATGTTCCAATAGTCGAAAGCTTCCAGAAGTTCAGGATTTAAGAATGCATTACGGGCAGAAGGATTATTTTGCGCCGGTAAAAGTGGCACGAGTAAGAACAAAAGTCCCCTTAGAATAAGTCGCATGTCAGGCACGGGTAAAAATACACAAAAACACCGGCAGCCTGTGAAAACTGAATAAAATTGTATATTTGAGAACAAGCAAAACCCCAAACCTAAGACCCCTATAAGAGAAACATTTCATGAAAAAAACACTAATAGTAGGTGCTGTTCTGAGCCTGTGTACTTCATTCGCTCAGCAGAACCTTAAGACAGGGTATACACCTCTCAAATCAAAGGGCACATTACCGGAGGTATTTACACAGAACATACGTAATGTTATCAAGGAAGACATTACTATGATGGAAAAGAACAAAGAATCTGACCGTAAAGTAAAATCGGCCTTTGTAACCGCTTCAAACTATGAAATTGAGAGAATTGTAAAAAGCGGTAATGCCTTAATAAATGATGAGGTTACGAAATACATTAACGAAGTAGTTGATGTTATTCTGAAGGATAATCAAACACTCCGGAAAGAGATCAAAGTGTTTGCACTAAAATCCAGCGTGGTCAATGCACACAGTTACGATAAAGGATTTATTTTCATCAACATCGGCCTACTCGCTCAGTTAGAAAGTGAAGCTCAGCTTGCCTACATTCTTTGCCATGAGATTACGCACTATACCAAACGACATCAGATAAATGGTTACGTGGAATATGAAAAGATTGACCGCATGCGTTACAATGGCGGAGATGGAGAAGAAAAGGTTATCGAGAAATGCCAGTATTCGAAAGAGCAGGAAAGCGAAGCCGACATTGAAGGATTCAGGCTTTTTGAACGAAGTGCGTATAACTTGAAACAGGCAGAAAAGGCGTTCGACGTTTTACAATATGCTCACTTGCCTTTTGACCTCATAGAATTTAAAAAAAGCTTCCTCGAAACGCCAGGCTTCACCTTACCATCCGGCTATTTTCTGAAGGAAGTGTCTTCTATAAAAGACAATTCTAACGAAGACGATACCAAGATGACACACCCTAACACCAAGAAACGCAAACAGGCTGTGGCGGACCTGGTTTCGAACCGTGATAATTCTAAACGTGTTAACGCAATTGTGAGCCAGGAAAGATTCGAATACATCAGAGATGTTGCAAGGATGGAGCTTTGCCGACTTTATTTAAAGGACAGGGACTATCCAAACGCATGGTACGCAGCCTATATGTTGCAGCAAAAGTTTCCTGAAAATGAATACCTGGCTGAAATTATTGCCAAGTGCCTGTATTCTATTTCTCTTTATAAAAAAGACGAGATAAGTTATGGCAGCGATTCTCACCTGGAGAATGGAATTCCGGCCTATGAAAAAATTGAAAGTTATCCTCAACAGATATATCACCTGATCTCTAAAATGCCCGAAAATGAATGGGCTATAGTTTCGCTTAATTATATTTACCGGGCTCACAAGAAATTTTCAGACAACAAAACGCTCACGGTACTTTCCGATAGTATGTTCAGTCTTATGAAAAGAACAAATTGGGGCGTAAGTGAATTCCCGAAGGTTTACAAAAAAGAACAAACTGCATCAACCGACAGTACCATTAAAGAAAAACAAGAACCTGCTCAACCGGAAGCATCATCGAAAACCGAAAGGATCGCAAGTTTACAAAAGGAAAGAATTAGTCGGGTGGATGACACAGTGTACTACAAAAATATTTTTGTAGACCTTTTTATGAAGGACACGGAGTTTAGTTCTAAATTCCCCGCTAGCGGAAAACAAACGGAACAGGTCGCAGAAGGGTTCAGCGTTTACCGTTCGAGAAAATCCTCCTCCTCCTCTTCTTCCTCGTCAGAAAAAAAGACAAAGAAAGATAAAGATGAAGAAAACAGGAAGCAGGAAGTAAAAGTTGAAAAAGTATTATTGCTTGAGCCCTTCTTCTTTGTAGTTAAAGAAGGAAGCAGGGAAGGCATTAAATATTTGTCTTCCGATCAGAAACAGGAAAAGTATGCAAGTTTGATTAGTGAAGATGCTAAAAAAATTGGACTTGAACTTATTACTATTGATCCGCACGTTTTAACTGCGAACGAAGTCGACAAAATGAATGACTATTCGATAATGAACGATTGGTTTGATGAAAAATTCGATGGTGACAAAGAAAATAGTATGATCCTGAACACGAACGAAATGGGTCAATTGATCTCAAAGTACGGCACGCAGTATGTTCTAAAAACCGGAATAATCAGCGTTACCGCGCGTAATGGGAAACAACGTACGTTTATTTATGCATTTTTGTACGATGTTAAAGCCAACGAGCTCATTTACCGGAAATACGAGTATTTTAAAACAAGGGACATGCAGGATATGATCAATGCAAAAGCATATCAAATACTATTTGACCTTAAACACCCCATAAAGAAAATGAAATCATGAGCAGAAAGATAAAGTACACAATTATCGCAGGAACTTTTCTTTTCTGGGCTTTAAGTTTCCACGCACAGGCGCCGGGGTATATGGGCAAAAAGTTTACGGTTGGATATGGATTCTATTTCCATCCATCATTTACGAATGCCTTTCTTGATTACGGCGACAGTCCCTTTAATATCCAGCACGAAATTTTTGCTGAGGCAGTTACAGGAAAAAGATTCGCGATTGGTTTTTCCGCACACTTTTACAAATACATATACAAGAATGTTGAAGCTGTGCGCATAACGGATTACCAGAACGTGCCGAATTATAGTCATCAACAGTATGAAGAACATCCTTCTGGCGTGTATACGATCAGAGCACAGAATTTTATGATCTATGGAAAGGCTTTTAAAGGAAACTATCTCGCTCCCTGGGGGAAATACTTTGTTTTCGGATTGGTATATACACGCTATAATACGGAATACGATCCTTCGGAAATGAAAGTGAAACAACAATACAATAACAATAACCTCTCAACATCATACTACACGTACTACTCAGATTTTGGCCCGCCACTTAAATCATATCAAACGGTAGATTTAATAATAGGTAACGGAAGAACACGAATATATGGTAACAAGTTAGTTTTGGATTATGGATACAATCTTGGCGCGATTTCCCTTGTAAAATCATTCGCCTATTTGCTTTTTAAACCCTTTGCTGGTTACGAATCTCCCAAATACATAGAAAGCACTTCGGCTGCAAGGATTGCAGCGATGAACAGGTTTAATTTTTACTGTAAAATCGCATACTTGTTTTGACCAAAATGAATTTTCGCCTGATCACGCAGGACTTTTATTTCTATTAATAGAATGATCCAAAAACTTTTTTTGTTTCTTTGTTTTTACGCGTGTTTTAATTGCGTAGCGCAGGCGCCGGGTTATATGGGCAAAAAATTATCTTTCGGGTATGGATTTAATTTTAATCCCGCCCTGAGTGCATACGGACAGGGTTTTGGGAGCAGTCTGATAAATACGCAAAACGAATTTTTTGGTGAATACGTTGTAGGAAAGCGAATTGGTTTTGGCGCTTCTTTAAAACTTTATCGTAGCTCCTACAATAATACCAGAACAATAGACTATGGCAGCAGAACCTCCGGATTTGAAGGAGCCCATCCCACTGGCTCATATAGCATCAAGGCGAGAAATGTGGGTGTTTACTTTAAATTTTTCAGGAAAGCATACGTGGCACCCTGGGGTATTTATAATGTGGTCGGCGTAACTCTAAATATGTTTGATTGTACATACAGCCCTGACGAAATGTATATATTAAATGAAACATACAATGTAGGATTAGGATACACTTACACTTATTATAACAATTTTGGACCTACCCGGCAAAGCTATCTTTACCCGGACCTTATGTTTGGAAGAGGAAGAACCAGAATTTTTAAAAACTGTATCATTCTTGATTATGGATACAATTTCAATTTGCTAGCCACAAGCCTGACACTTATCGACGCCCTTGACTCCGGGTTTGGCGCAAGTACATTCGTTGATAATTACATAGACAAAACCTCACACGCGAGAATCAGAGGCATTAACAGGTTTAACTTGTTCATAAAGCTGGGATTTTTGTTGTAATAACGTCAAATAAAAAACCCGCACTGACTTCACAATGCGGGGTATAATGTTCGGGAAAAATTAATTAAGCTTTCATTTCACTAAGAACATTATTCATGCTTCTTACAGCTTCAGCGCTTTTGTTAAAGGCAGCTTGTTCTTCAGCGTTTAATTTATAATCAACAATTTTCTCCCAGCCGTTTTTGCCGATAATAACCGGAACACCCAGACAGATGTCTTTTTGCCCGTACTCGCCGTCAAGAAGAACGCAGCAAGGGAATAACTTTTTCTGATCGTTAATGATACTGTTCACTAATGCAGCAACAGCGGCTCCCGGAGCGTACCAGGCGCTTGTTCCAAGCATACCTGTTAAAGTAGCACCACCAACCATGGTATCCGCCGCAACTTTTTTCAACGCTTCAGCATCCAGGAATTGAGACACAGGAACTCCTGTATAGGAGGCCAGGCGTGTTAAAGGAATCATAGTCGTATCACCATGTCCACCAATCACAACGCCGCTGATATCACTTGCAGGCGCATTTAACGCCATTGATAAATAACATTTGAAACGTGCGCTGTCCAGAATTCCACCCATACCGATGATGCGGTTTTTAGGAAGTTTGCTTTCTTTTAATGCCAGGTAGGTCATTGTATCCATTGGGTTACTCACCACAATGATGATTGCTTCAGGAGAGTGTTTTAATACATTTTCAGTTACCGTTTTTACGATACCTGCGTTAATGCCAATCAGTTCTTCACGGGTCATGCCTGGTTTACGTGGAATTCCGCTGGTAATCACAACCACTTTGGAGTTTGCAGTTTTGCTGTAATCGTTAGTGCTTCCGCTGATACGGGTATTAAAACCGTTCAGGGTTGCTGTCTGCATCAGGTCAAGTGCTTTTCCTTCTGCGAAATTTTCTTTGATATCAAGAATAACTACTTCACTGGCAATGCGATTGAGTGCAATATATTCTGCACAAGTGGCTCCTACGTTTCCGGCCCCGATGATCGATACTTTCATGTTAATTTGTTTTATGGTTGGTAAATTTAAAATATTTAAAAGCACATAAAGATGCTGTTGATAATTTTAACAGCGACTTAACTCAAAGGCTTTATTTTTGAGGCCAGGTTCAACAGTTTTGATTCCTCAAAAGAGTCGGCCATTAGTTGCAATCCCATTGGCAAACCGTTACTGTGTTTTCCGCAGGGAACAGATATGGCGGGGATTCCAGCTATAGGCGCCTGAACTGTAAAAATGTCTTCGAGGTACATTTTAATAGGATCTGCGCTGTTTTTTCCGAATTCAAAGGCAGTTCCTGGTGTTGAGGGCGTTAAAATAAAGTCGTGTGTTTTAAAGATCTCTTTTGTTTTGTTATATACTAAACGGCGTACTTTCTGCCCTTTGCTGTAATACGCATCATAGTATCCCGCACTCAGAACAAAGGTCCCCAGCATGATCCGGCGTTTTACTTCTTTGCCAAATCCTTCGGAGCGCGATTTTTTATAGGTGCTCTCCAGGTCTGTGCCTTTGTCGCTCCTGTGTCCATAATGAATGCCTGAGAACCTGGACAAATTAGATGATGCCTCTGCTGTGGTAATTACGTAATAAATCGGAACCAGGTAATCCAGGTATGGAAAACTCACGGCTTCAACGGTATGGCCCGCCATCTTTAGTGTGTCAATTTGTTTTAAAACAGAGGCTCTTACCTCGGGATCAAGCCCCTCAGCCTCGATGCACTCCTTTAAATAAGCGATCTTATATTTTTTATCTGTGCTTAACGCAGCGGTGTAATTCTCAACTTTTTTAGAGGAGGAAGTATTATCGTGCGGATCATTTCCGCTGATTATTTCAAGAACGAGCGCACAGTCTTCCACTGTTTTGGTAACGGGACCAATCTGATCAAAAGAAGAGGCATAGGCAATAAGCCCATAACGCGAAACTCTTCCGTAGGTTGGTTTAATTCCCACGGTTCCTGTAAATGACGCGGGTTGCCTTATGGAGCCACCTGTGTCTGAACCAAGTGTAACATGGCAAAGATCTGCGGCAACTGCTGCTGCAGCTCCTCCCGAAGATCCACCGGGAACACATTTTTCATTTAATGGATTTAGCACGTTGCCGTAGGCAGAATTTTCGTTACTGCTTCCCATAGCAAACTCATCACAGTTTAAACGGCCAATAATGATCGCATCTTCCGCAAGTAGTTTTTCCACAACCGTTGCCGAATAGAGAGATTCAAAGCCTTCGAGAATTTTTGAAGAGGCTGAAACCTTATGACCTTTGTAGCAGATATTATCTTTTAACCCAACTATCACGCCAGCGAGTCTACCCGCTTTACCGTCCTTTATTTTTTTATCAATTTCCTTCGCCTGCCGGAGAGCAGAATCTTTAAAGACTTCAAGAAAAGCATTTAGCCTTTTTTTTTCTTCAATTAATAGCAGCGCTTGTTCTACAAGGCTTGTGCAGCTTACTTTACCCGATTTAAGGTCGGATTGCAAGGTTTGTATGGTGGAAAATGAATACACAGGTAAATCATTAAAATAAAAGCGTTACTCTTTTTCAAGAATAACGCTTCAAATTTATAAAAATAAGTCCGATGTGCCGGGACTATTTTTTTTCAGCTTCGTTACTGCCTGCTTCGCCTTTGCTGGCATCTTTAAAGTCCTTAATCCCTCTGCCCAAGCCCTTCATGAGTTCAGGAATTTTCTTACCACCGAATAATAATAATACGATGATCAGAATGATGATAATTTCCGGAGCACCCAGGCCGCCCAAAATTCCTAATATTAACGCTGTAGTCATTTTTAAATTCTTAGTGCAAAAGTACTTAATTTATCAATGTTCTGCAAAAATAAGTCTTCAGAACCCCATATGTTGAGATGTTAAATTCAGATCATTGATGGAGGTCCCAATTTACGGGCGAAAAACACCGAAATTGGAATTATTATAATTAACTGTTTTTTATGCTCAAAGTTTGACGATTTCTGTAAAAATGGTTAACCTTACACTCTAAAATTTTTTATCCTATGAGTACGGATTCTCCGGTGGATTATTTACCCATTTTTATCATGTTTACCATTGCCGTTGGCTTTGCAGTAGTGTCATTGTGGGCCACACATGCTTTAGGTCCAAAACGTAAAACCAAAGTGAAATTGGAATCTTTTGAATGTGGTATCGAAACGCAGGGAAATGCTCGCGTGCCATTTTCAATTAAATATTTCCTCGTTGCTATTTTATTTGTTTTGTTCGACATAGAGGTGATTTTTATGTACCCATGGGCTGCAAACTTTAAGGAATTAGGAATGCTGGGAGTGGTTGAGGT
>JAEUTM010000609.1 GCA_016788025.1 Bacteroidia bacterium | reverse complement strand
AATGAAAATTAAATTTTATTCCTTTCTTTTCACATTCCGCGTCTATCACATCTGCAATCTCACCTAATACATTTGCCAGTTCGAACTCGTCCTTACTAAGGGTAAACTTATCTGATACGATACGGTTATAATCCAATACTTCATTAACCAGATGTAGCAAATGCGCCGAAGAGGTCTCTATAACCTGCAAAGCCTTTTTTTGAAGGCCGTCATTCTTTTTCAACTGTTCCGAAAAGCCAAGAATTGCCTGAAGCGGGGTCCTGAGCTCATGACTCATATTGGAAAGAAAGCGTTGTTTAACCTGCTCCAGTTCTTGCGCCTTTTCCTTTTCAAGAAGTAATTGTTTTTTGTATTTATCACTTTTCGAGATATCAATAAACATAAGCGCAATAAGCAACAGAGTAAGAACCAGAAAAACAAAAATAACGCTGCCAGCTTTTGCGTAAGCTTCGTTAAATATATTCTCCAATGAGCCTGTCCTTTCACGTACTTCTCTAATTTCATCGTTTTGTACTTGTTGTAACAAAGCTTGTAGCTGGTCAATAAAATGGGCATTAGCTGTCGCTAACTTTATTTCTTCCTGGAGCAGTTTTGAACCTCTAACCCTTTGTTTCGCCTCGATCGATTCGATTGTTTTATCTAAATCCTCGCTGAAGTTATCTTTTCTTGCAATATTGTAAGTATCCGTTTGTTGAACAATTTTTTGGGTAATCACCTTTCTTTGCGCCGGTTTCGACTCTTTGGGAGCAGTTTTTTCCCTGGCAAATAGTTTTTTAAAAAAAGACCTTTTAACTGGCTTAATATCTTTTTCAGGAATGTCGACGATTGAAGTTGTTGTTGTAGTTTTTACAGAGGTTCTGACAATGGTGGAATCGGCTCGTTTTAGTGTTACTGAAAGATCCTCAGATATCTTTTTTAAATCCCTGGAGATAGAACTACTCCTTATAAGTTTTCTGTAAAGTTCAAGGTAATTTATAAATGTATTATTGCGATCCGAAAGTAATTTGCGCATCTGTTTAATCCTGCTCACTTCAAGTGTATCGCCATTACACAGCAAATCTAACGAATCCAGCATATTAAGAATCTTTACAGAACTATTCTGAAAATTTTTCATAGATCGGATTGGCGATCTCAGTGCTTCTAAGCGTTGTGCTTTATCAAGCCTGTTAATTTCCGGAAACAAACGTTCTATTAAGACCAATTTTGGGTTCAAATCAGAAAAACTATCCAGAGTTCCAAAAGTTTCATTAAACACGTAGTTAGAAATAAAATAAGCTGACAATAAAGCAACGCAACCGCTTAAGAATGCAGTTACGATCTTATATTTAAGAGGTGCCAATGAAAACTGTTTCATGTCACGTTTTTCTTAGATAATCCGTTTCTTTTTTACTTCCATCCTCCTCCAAGTGCTTTATAAATATTAATAAAGGAGTTAAATTGTTTCTGTTTTGTCGATACCATTTCCAATTTTGAACGAAGAGAATTTCTTTGAGCCATAAGGACTTCCATATAGTTGGCTCTACCCGTTTTGAAAAGTTCGGACGATGTTTCAATAGAAAGCGACATTACATCAGCTTCTTTTAACTTGTACTCCAGAATTTTCTCAAGCCTGTTAATCCTGATCATCTCATTGTGAACTTCAGTAAATCCTGTAATCAGAGCATTCTGATATGCATAGACTGCCATTTGATTTAACGCCATGCTTTTACCTAATTCCCGTTTAAGCTCCTTTCTGTTTAGTATAGGAGCCGCTAAGCCTCCAACAAGCGCATAAGCTACAGATTCCGGTGAACTGAACAGAAATGCCATTTTGTAGGCTTGATAACCAACGGCACCAGTTATTGTAACCGAGGGATAAAAGGCTTTCCTTGCACTCTTCACGTCAGCCCCGGAGGCCATGAGTTCGTACTCTGCTCTTCTTACATCGGGTCTATTCCTCAGTAAATCTGCTGGAACACCTACTTTAATAACGTAAGGCGCTTCCCTCATGAACTCCAGGCCTTTCCGTGTTATTGACTGAGGGTATCGTCCCAGCAAATGGTTAAGTTTGCTTTCCCTCTCGGTTATGCTTTGTTCAACTTCCAGTTCCAGCGCCTTTGAACTGAGCAACTGTGCTTCGAATTGCTCGACGGCTAGCTCATTTGTGACACCCGCACGTTTTTGCACCTCGGCTATCTGCAAAGCTTCATCCTGAAGTTTAATTGTTTCTCGTAGTATCTCCAACTGGTTATCCATGGCCAGGAGATCATAGTAGTTTAAAGCGATTTCGGCAACAAGGTTTGTTGTAAGAAAGTTCTTGCCTTCCACAGTAGCCAGATACCTGGCAATGGCGGATTTCTTTTTATTCTTTAATTTACCCCAGATATCTGCTTCCCACGAGCTTTGAAATCCTACATAGTAGTCGGGTAAATTAATTGGAACGATGTACCCAGGTTCTATTTCTGTTGATATATTACCTGCGCCGTCCATGGTGTATAATCCATATTTTCTCCGGGCGGCAGACGCGTTTACTGATAAAGACGGTAAAAGCGCTTTATGTGAAAATGTCATCTCCGCTTTTGAAAACTCAATCCTCTGAAACGCAGTTAAAATATCAAGGTTCCTGTTTAATCCTTGTTCAATAAGATTAACCAACACAGAATCCTTAAAAAAATCCCGCCATCCCACATCAGCCGAAGTGGTCGAATCATTCTGCAGGACAAATGCAGTAGGTACTTTTTCCAGTTTGCTGTTATCAGCTTTATGATATCCCGTACAATTAGTTAACAATACAAAAAAGACCACCGGAAATGTAATTATGAGTTTTGATTGTCGTTTCATTATTCAGAGATTATTTCACTTAAAGGTGTGTTGTTTTCATTCTGCTTTACGTTTTGGTCCGGATCTTTCTGTGTTTTTCGGGCGAAGATTATATATAGACCAGGAATTACAATCAGACCAAACAAAGTTCCAAAAAGCATACCGCCAGCTGCCGCGGTTCCAATGGTCCGGTTACCAATAGCTCCCGCGCCGGTTGCAACCATCAAGGGAATTAATCCAAAAATAAATGCTAAAGAAGTCATAACAATGGGACGCAATCGCGCCACAGCGCCCTCAGCGACAGCCTGTGCCGGTGAAAATCCTTCCTTCTGTTTCAAAATTGCAAATTCCACGATCAGGATGGCGTTTTTACCTAAGAGTCCTATCAGCATAATTAAAGCCACCTGCGCGTAAATATTATTTTGTAAGCCAAACAACATCAAAAGAAAATAAGCACCAAAAATTCCGGTAGGTAGTGAAAGTAAAACAGGCAGGGGAAGCAGAAAACTCTCGTATTGAGCCGACAAAATCAAGTACACGAATGCAAAACAAATCGCGAAAATATAAATACCTTGATTACCCGATGAAATCTCATCGCGCGTCATTCCCGACCAGTCAAAAGTATATCCCTTTGGTAATTTCTGTTTAGATAATTCTTCTATAATCTTTATTGCCTCGCCGGTACTATGACCTTGTGAAGGTTCGCCATTGATCATTGCCGAATTGTACATATTATATCGCGTAAGTTGCTCCGGACCATACACTCGCTCTATTTCCGTAAAGGCTGAATACGGGACCATTTCCCCGTCTGTGTTCTTAATATAAAACTTCAGGATATCCTCTGGCTGTGCCCGGTATTTTGGTAAAGCCTGTACCATCACTTTGTACATTTGACCGAACCTTATAAAATTAGTAGCATAATAACTTCCCACCAGCGCCTGGAGGTTGTTCATCGCGTGTTCCACCGAAATACCTTTCTGCGCGGCTTTATCGTTGTCTACATTTAATAAATATTGCGGGAAACTCGCATCATAACTTGTAAAAACATTTTGAAGTTCTTTTTGCTGTCCCAGATCTGCGACAAACGTTCGGGCTACGCTTTCTAACTTTTGCAGATCGCCACTTCCGGTTCTATCTTGTATGCGGCATTCGAAACCGCTGGAATTTCCATACCCGGGAACGGCAGGAGGCGGAAAGAACTGAATACTCGCTGCTTTAAGAGTTTCGGTTTTTTGACTCAGTTGTTCTATTATCTCATCAACACCTTCGCTACGTTGGCTCCATGGTTTAAGTGTGATCATAGCCATACCAAAAGAAGCTCCTGCGCCGTCTGTAAACAAACTGAATCCCGCCAGAGTGGAAACGCCTTCCACAGCCGGTATACTGGCCGCAGCTTTCTGTATTTTGTCCATTACCTCATTTGTTCTTTCAAGGGTTGAACCGGATGGTGTGGTGACATTAACATAAATTGTTCCCTGATCTTCCGTAGGAATAAATCCCGATGGCAGATAAGAGATTAGTCCCCAACTTGAAATTGTAAAAAATATCAGGGCCAGAAGTGTTACGACTCTTCGGTTAATGATCAACTCAATAAATTGCCAGTATTTTACTGAAGTTTTAGCGTAGGTTCTATTAAACCAATCGAAAAATTTTGTCATAACATTATTGCGTTTTACTGTGTCGTGTTTTAACAGT
>JAEUTM010000602.1 GCA_016788025.1 Bacteroidia bacterium | reverse complement strand
AATGCCCATTTTCGTAATACAATTTCAGGGGGCCGGCAAGCTGTCCGTTTTTTAATATTGAAAAATACTTTAACTGTCCATTTGCGTAATAGGCTTTCTGTTCCCCGTTTCTTTGCCCGTTCTCGTATTTAACTATCTCGGTCAGGTTTCCACTTGCATCGCAGCTTTTCCATTCCCCAGCCGGCTGGCCCTTATCATAGTTCCCAATCTCCTGTAATTGCCCATTTAAATAATAGTTTTTCCATTCCCCTGTTATTTTTCCTTTTTTATAAGTGGCGATATTGTGCAACTGGCCGTTATTGTGATAGTTTCTCCATTCACCCTTTTGTTTGCCCTTTTTATAAGTCCCTATACTGCATAGCTTACCGTTTTGGTAATAAGATTTCCACTCGCCGGTCTTTTCGCCGTGCTCATTTCTTTCTCCTTTTTCTACAGGTGGCGCTTCATATTTCTGGTTGGCTCGCCGGTCTTGTATCTCTTCGTCTTGTGCCTGAATTCCCAACCCGGTTAAGCAAAAAAATAAAAAGACCAAAAAGCGTTTCATGTTGTTAGGGAAGCGAATGGGTTAGGTATAAAGATATGAAAATAGCCGCAGAAGCCCTATCCAGTGGAATAGGCTACGTTGGAAAATAAAGACAATGGAAGGGTAGGTGTATCCGAAATGTTGAACTCGTTTATACGTCGCAATTTAGCGCCATAAAACGAAAGGCCCCTCCGAAATTAATCAAAAAGGGGCCTTTGTGTACCCAGGAAGAGACTCGAACTCTCACGCCTTGCGGCATACGCACCTCAAGCGTACTTGTATACCATTCCAACACCTGGGCCTGTTATACTTTCCCGACAACAGTCGGGAACGAAACGCTAAAGCTGCCGCAAAGATGCAATTTTTATATTAAATCCGGGAAAATTTCTTAATTAATTTTTCTCTCATTTCAGGGTAATTTTTTAGATTCTCTATGTATTTTTTTGATTTCATCGATTTAATATGAA
The DNA here is from genome assembly GCA_016788025.1 of Bacteroidia bacterium. Taxonomy (GTDB): domain Bacteria; phylum Bacteroidota; class Bacteroidia; order B-17B0; family Aurantibacillaceae; genus Aurantibacillus. The sequence goes on along the minus strand of JAEUTM010000602.1, from coordinate 11,692 downwards.
ACTCTATCTTCCTCACTATATCGCCATCTAAAACATCCCAGGCAAGATATAGTTGCCAATAATCTGCAACGCTTGTAAAGGAAGTTGAGTAGGTTTTATTTTTGTGATCGACGAGACGCTTCTCTAAGTTCAGACAACTGCCTACGTAGAATTTATTAAGGGTATTGGAAAACAATATGTATATAGTAGCCATCAATCTAAAAAACAAAGTAGAAATATTTTTGATTTAATGAATATCAGATCAAGCGTACTTGTATACCTCCCGATAGCTATCGGGACCAACACCTGGGCCTGTTATACTTTCCCGACAACTCCCGATAGCCATCGGGACGGGAACGAAACGCTAAAGCTGCCGCAAAGATGCAATTTTTAAATCAACTTAAAAAATTTATAGATTAATTTCATTCTCATTTTCGGATAATTTTTCAGGTTTTCGATGTGCCTTTTGGATTTTATACGGTGCGCTTTTCCTGTTTGCTATTCATTCGGTGCAACGCATTAGTGTTGCCGGATCAGTGCTTTGGAGATTCAATAACCCGGGTTATGATAGGTTAGCTATTTTTGAGATTTTATCCGACTGTTTAAGAATAATCTTTCTACCCTTAGTTTCAATTAATCCTTCTTCCTTTAAATCGCGAAGTAAACGTACCAGGGTTTCTCTTGCAGTACCAACAAATTTAGCGAGGTCGTCTCTTGAAATATCCAATTCAACGGGCTTTTTTATTTCATCTTCTTTTTTGTACTTCTCCCGCAACAGTATTAAACACAGCGCCAATCTTTCCCTAACGGATCTTTGAGCAAAGACTGTTATTTCATTAACCAACACTCCAAACTCATGGCTCATGCATTTTAGAATTCTGTTCGCCAGAATTGATGATACCTGTAAAGCTTTTAAAAAATCTTCTTTTGGAATAAATCCTATCGTAGATTCCTCCAGAGTGGCGGAAGAATCCGCGTATTTTTCTTCACTGAGGAGTGCATGATAACCTAGAAGTTCTCCGTTTTTGCAAATATAAAAGATCTGTTCCTTTCCGTCTTTGTCGGTCTTATACTTCTTTACCTTCCCTTCCTTAATATAATAAACGCCGGTGGGATAGCTGCCCTCCCGGAACAATATTTCACCTTTCTTGTATATGTGCGCAACGCTGTTGGCGGATATTAAATTAAATTCTTCCTCCGGCAATCCATCCAGGATGGCATCACTTTTAAAGTTAAACTTATCGTATGGAAAGTCAAAAGCCTGCATTTTCAGTTGAAGGCAAAGTTAAACTTTTTACCAGATTGGTCTAAAATGTGACTTATGTCACTTATTGCCTTAATCAAAATCACAATCCCGGGTCATGCAAAGTCACAGATAAAAATTCTGCTCCGGGATACCTTTGTGATAAATTTTTTTCATGAATATTTTAGAACGTTTAAAATCGAAGAAAGGCCCTCTTGGCGAACACGCCCATTACGCGCACGGGTATTTCACATTTCCGAAACTCGAAGGAGAAATAAGGCACAAAATGATATTTAAAGGAAAGGAAAATTTAGTGTGGAGTTTAAATAATTATCTGGGCCTGGCCAATCATCCTGAGGTAAGAGAAGCGGATTCTACAGGAGCTTCATTATACGGACTGGCTTATCCGATGGGAGCCCGCATGATGACTGGCAATACCTTGCTTCACGAAAGACTGGAGGCCGAATTATCGATATTCGTGAAGAAAGAAGATACTTTTTTATTGAATTATGGTTACCAGGGAATGTTGTCGATCATTGATTGTCTTGTAGACCGCCATGATGTTATTGTTTATGATGCTGAATCTCATGCCTGCATAATTGATGGTGTCAGATTGCATCACGGTAGACGTTTCGTCTTTAACCATAATGATATTGAAAGTCTGGAGAAGCAGTTGAACCGTGCCAGGGCATTAACTACAAAGTCGGGTGGAGGAATACTGTTAATAACAGAGGGTGTTTTTGGTATGCGGGGAGATATGGGAGATTTAAAATCAATAGTGTCGTTAAAGAGTAAGTATAATTTCACATTGCTTGTTGATGACGCTCATGGTATAGGAGTAATGGGTTCAAGTGGAGCGGGTACAGGTGAGGAACAAGGCGTTCAGAAAGAGATTGATCTATACTTTGGCACATTTGCGAAGTCGTTTGCTGGTATTGGAGCTTTTGTCTCGGGCTCTAAACAAGTTATTGATCACCTGCGGTATAATATGAGATCCCAGATTTTCGCAAAATCGCTTCCCATGCCAATGGTTTATGGTTTGCTAAAAAGATTGGAATTAATCAGGAGAGATCAAAATCTTCGATCACGACTGTGGCAGATTACCAAATTGCTGCAGGAAGGATTGAAGAAAGATGGTTTTGATATTGGTAACACGGCGTCCCCGGTTACACCAGTTTATTTAAACGGAACGATCGGTGAGGCCACGGAACTTGTAAAAGATTTAAGGGAGAATCATGGGATATTTTGTTCAATGGTAGTTTATCCGGTTGTGCCAAAAGGTATAATTATTCTTCGGTTGATACCTACTGCCGCCCATAGTATCTCTGACGTAACAAAAACCATTGATGCTTTTGGCGACATCAAATTAAACCTCACCCAGGGGAAATATTTACGAAAAGTGGCGAGTGCCGTCTAAGAATTTCTTTTTTTAATCAATTGAAAAACCGGAAGAAAAAAGAGAACAGTCAAAACCGCAGAACATAAAAAACTAATTGGTGCCTGATCTTATAAAACACAACGGACTGATATTAACCGAGGAGGATTTCAATAGTTTTCTCCCCGACTATCTTAAGCGCGCATCCCGAATTTTTTTCACTCCCGTCCGAATGGCCCAAACGGCTTCACAATGGCTGGTAGAAGATGGCAGGAAAACAGTTCTGGATATTGGAGCGGGGGTGGGTAAGTTCTGCATTACCGGAGCCCTTCAAAACAACAGCCTTTATTGTGGAATAGAATATAGAAAAAGTCTTGCTCAAATAGGAAGTAGGATAATTACCCAGAATAAAATCCAAAACGCCACCGTACTGTATGGTGATATTATTGATGTGGATTTTGTGAATTTTGACGCGTTTTATCTGTATAATCCTTTTTACGAAAATCTCTTATATGCAAGCAGGTTAAATAATGAAGTTGAGTTGAAAGAATCATTTTACGACCGGTATTTGAAATATACCGAGGACCAACTGGATAAAACCAAACCGGGGACAAGGCTTGTTACTTATCACGGAAACAACTTCGAGATACCAGCTTCGTTTAAAAAGGTTCGCGAAAGTGGTAACAGATTGTTAAAACTCTGGATCAGACAATAACAATTGAGTATTAAGGAAATGGAAGTCAATAAGCGAAGAGATTATTATGGGATTAAGGTGTTTAAGAATATCGCGAGTTACGTTCAACCGGTGATAATTGATATAAAAACAGGAAAGGTTACACCTTACCTTGAGGTAGTTATGTATAGGGGCAGGTATAGCTTAAATAGCCGTAATGCAAATTATTCCTTCGGGGGTCTGCATGAAATATTTGAAAGCTTGTTCAGGAGGGTAAAAATTGAACAATACCGGTTCAAAAACATCTTAGTTCTCGGGATGGGCGCTGGAAGTGTTGTTTCAATACTCCGTGACGACTACGGGATCTTTAATCCGATTACTGCTGTTGAAAAAGATGAAGTTGTAATAGAGTTGGCAGGTCAGTATTTCGATATTCATAAAAACAGAAATCTGAATATTGTCCTGGACGACGCCTTTCATTATGTAGCAAACGCCACGGAAAAATTTGACCTTGTAATTGTGGATCTGTTCGTGGAGGGTGAAGTTCCAAAAATATTTTCTTCCGTTAAATTTCTTACTAACCTGCAGCGAATTGTTAACTCTCAATCATGTGTTATTTACAATAAGATGACGGAAGACCCTAAGCATAAAGAAGAGCTAATAGAGCTTTCGATGGATTTTGAAAGTGTATTTCCCGGATCTGAGCTATTCACATTTGATGTTAACAATAGTGAAAATAGTATCTTATATAAGAACACAATCCCACCCGATAAAGGCACCAAACATTGCAAGTAGGATGATAGTTAAACGATTTAATATTTAGTCCACATTGAAAACAATTTTAAAATAGAAAAAATGTTCAGGAAACTACTTGATAAGTATGGAAATTATTTCGTCGACTTCTGGCAGTATCTCATAATCATTATTATAATGGCGCTTGCAGCTATATTTATTTTGTAGTGATTGATTACTCATGAAAGGTGACAGCATCTTTATTGCAGCCTAAAACAAAATGATCAATTTTTTGATAGTATTATTTACGCCATTACTGGCCCTGTTGTTTCTGCCAGTTAAAAGCACGCACAGGAGCTTGTTTTATCTAAGTTCCATATTTCTCGCTGTTGTTTCAATTTACTTTGCATTTAGGGTAGAAACAAATATCAGATACGATGTTGAGTCGATAGGTTTCAGTATAGTGATTGACAGGTATTCAAACGTTTTTCTAAAGTTAATAAGCTGTACCTGGCTAATCTCAATAATTTACAGCTATGAGTTTGTGAAATATCATTTTCAGGAAAGGAAAACGGAATTTTTTATCTGTCTGAATATTTTAATAACTATTGTAATCATAAATGCCTGCGCGGGTAACATGATTACTCTATTTGTGTTTTATTTTTTGGGAATTCCACTGTCGTATCCTTTAATAAAACTACGGGGCAATCGGGCAGCTGACAAATCAGCCAGCGAATTCTTAAAACAAACCATCTGGCCCTCGCTACTGATTTTTTTACCCGCCATTCTTATAACTGAGAACATTATTGGGCATGTTTCATTCGACGGAGGAAGCACGCTTGGCAGCAAAAATATAAATCCCACTCTGGGGGGTATCCTGTTGTTTATGTTCGTTATCGGCATTTCTAAAAACTCGGTATATCCCTTTCACTCCTGGTTGCCTGAAACAAATACGGCGCCGGCGCCGGTAAGTGCGTTAGTTCACAGCGTAGCTACCGTAAAAACAGGTTCAATAGCGTTGATCAAAATCGCGGTATATATTTTTGGACTGGATTACATACACCGGCTGACCTCTGAGTTTTTAACCGGTGGCTGGCTGACTTATTTATGTGGATTTACGGCCGTTTATACTTCATATAAAGCATTAGTTGCAGATGATCTTAAAAAACGATTCGCGTATAGTACCGTTGGGCAACTGTCCTACATTATTTTAGCTGTTCTGATTGGCACCAAGGCCGGTATTATTGCAGCCACATTACATATAGTTACACATGCGGTCGCTAAGTCGTGCCTGTTCTATGTGGCAGGTTTTTACAACAGCATTTATCACACTACGTCGGCTAAAAAAATCGCAGCTATAATGCCTCATACACGATTTGTCGCCCTGACGCTGGCAGTGTGCGGATTATCTATAACCGGCTTTCCGTTTTTAGCCGGATTTTATAGCAAAGATCTCATGTTGGTGGAAGAGTGGCACGCTCACTACTATTCGTCCTGCATATTTTTAATAGTCGGTTCTGTAATAAATATATTCTATATAATCGGGCCGGTTAAAAGCGCTTTTAAAAGAAAAGATCCCGGGTTTGAAGAAAAACGAATACCGTTTTCGATGTTGGTCACCTTTCTTATTTCAATTATTTTAATTATTGGAAGCAATTTTTATCTTTCATATGTTACAGGTTTAATTGAATAGAAGTCGTCTCAAAAATAGGTTTTGGTGGCTTTTACAATGGAGTTTTTTGTTCAGGCGAGGCGCTTTCCGAGGCGCATACTGGAAAAGCACGTGCAAGGAAAGCAACGATGCGTGAGCAAAAAAGACACGCAAAAGGACAAAAGGTATTTTTGAGATGGCTTCTGTGAGGGAATGAACGCATGATTAAAAGAGGAAGTAAAATATACAGCATCATACATTTAAAATGTCCTCGTTGCCATGAAGGGGATTTATTTACAGTTAAAAACGCGTATAGGCTGAAACATGTTGATAAAATGCCGGACTATTGCCCAAAGTGTGGTGAAGATTTTCAAAGAGAAGTGGGATTTTATTATGGCGCGATGATGATAAGTCATGCAAGTACCACTGTTATCGCCGTAATTAATCACATCATTGTATTTTCAATTTACGGCTGGGAACTAGCTCCGAACTTAATCTCTTTAGTTGTAGTTATTGTTGGATTATTTCCATTGGTATTCAGAAGTTCGCGGGCAATCTGGATCAATATGTTCTCCAAATTCGATCCCCTGGCTTTACAAAATAAAATAGAAAGACAAAAAATATAATGTGATGGAGTAGGCCACGGCTTCTTTTTCATGAGGACTATCGATTTCTGTAAAAAAATCTTTTGTAAGCTGTAACCTTTATCTTTTTACCCACTCTAATCCTCTATAAAACCCTTCTTATGAAAAAACTTATCATTGTTATTGCGGCTTCTGCCGTTTTTGCAGCCTGTAAATCAAAAAAAGCGGCTGGTTCAACCAATATGCCTGTTGTAACAGACAAGCAGCTCAGCGCTGTTCAGGCGAGATTTCCGGATGCTAACCGTGCGGAACTGGAAAAAGGGCATTCTGTTTACACAGGGGCCTGTACAAAATGTCACGGAGCCAAAGATGTTACAACCTACACCGAGCCAAAACTGCTGGAAATCGTTGAGGTAATGTCAAAAAAGGCAAATATCACTCCTGAAGAAAAACAGGCTCTCGTGAGGTTCGCGGTAGGAGTGAGGTCCGGTAAATAGATAACTATCGTTCTACCGTATTTTCCATTTCCATAGCTTTTGGAAGCAGGATATTGTTTTCGAGATGTGCGTGCAAGCGGAGATCATCCTCAAATTCTTTCAGATGCCCGTGCAGGCTTCTGAACAAAACTTTGTTTTCAATGTCGTCGGTAATGTTGAAAAGTTGTGAGGCGGAATAAACTTTGTTTTCATCTTCTCTTGTAAGAGCATTCAGAATGCGTTCTAATGAGAAATCCCTGGCATTTTCAATAGGTTTGTTGTCCTTCCTGGAATTTGCCATTTCACGAATATATGGAAATAACAATTCCTCTTCTTTTTTCATCCGTGGCATTAAATCTGATGTGACTTTGTAAAATAGTTTGTAAATCTTTGTCAGCGAAGGGTAGTAGTCGCCAAAAAGATCGGCAGCGATGTACAGTTCATTTAAAACGATTGGAGCGTTTCTTATAAAAAACGTGTGATGTTGTTTCTCGATATAATCGGCAAGCATATCTATAGGCCAGTAGTTAAAATTAGAATACATTTCGTCTCTTGACGACATGGCTACCCTTAGTTCCTTGATCAAGGTTTCCGGCGAAATTTTTTGATCTGCACAGACCTCGTAAATTTTTAAATTACCCTGGTTGCAGAAATTAATGTTGTAGCGTTCGAACACTGAAGAGGTACGATAGTCGTGGGCCGCTATCGTCCCAATTTTGCTTTCCTTCGTTATTTCCATAACTATTAACTTTAGTGGTTTACAATTTTAGTTATCGCCAGAATTCATCTCCCCAGTCATCATAAGAAATACTTTCCATATGGATACCCGCGATGATGTCTAGTTCCTTTTCAGGAATGCCTGTCTGGATTTCATATAAAAGCTTTTGCCGTTCGAAAAGGAAGTATGATTCAAGTTCTTCTTCAAGAAGGCTTAATGTCTTTGAAGGGTTTGCGGTGTCTGCAATGAGCCGCTTTAAGCGACGGTGTTCAGAACGGGCTTTTTTGATTAGCTGGGTATTGTTCTTTATCAATGGAAAAATAAAAATTTCTTCAATTTCAAAATGAGGACCGAGGTTGTTGATGTAGAACCAGTCTACATATCTTTTTAAACGAGAAGGTTCGAGGTCTTTCTTTAAACCGGTTCGTATTCTCCAACAGAACAAGAGGGCGTGATATTGTTCCTGTCTCAGGATAAACAATGGTTTGTTTTTCGTAAGCGTTGCGGTGTTATGAGAATTTGATAGCATTGGGCCGTGACTAATTTTTAAGCAGGTATTCCCGGAAGCCTAAAAAGGCGAGCTTCATTTTCTGTATGAAACTTATATTTTCCGGATCTTCTTCTTTGAGAATATTAGTTACTATTCCCTTCAAGCCATATTTCCTGGAAGAAACGGCGAATACATAGATGACCTCATGCTCTTCTCCTTCTCCCTCTTCGCAACGGAAAATTTCGTCAATAAAAAAATCGTCGGGACTCCTGTTGAAGGAATGTTCCCTTGGTACAACGCAGACTCCATTCTCACAAGCTTCAAAATCCGCTGTATACCCCTTTGCCAGCAAATGGCTTATTGCCCCGGCAACTGTAAAATGTTTGTTGTTCTGCGATCTCATCGTTTTTATTTTACTGAAATTTGGTTGTATTAAATACATCGTATTCTTCTGCCTCCCGTTCGTAGACTTTTTCGAGATACTCCTTCAATGCCAATGCGTGTGTGTGGTCCTTATCTGAAGCAGCATAAAGCAAGGTAACCTGTTTCAGGTGACCGTAACTTTCTACAAACTCGGTTACGGCGTTATTTCTGTTCAGTTCTGCACGATAACGTTTAACAAATTCGGGCCAGAGCCGGGGATCGTGTCTGAACCATCTCCGGAGAGGAGTTGAAGGAGCGAGGTTTTTGATCCAGGCGTGAATACAGGCCCTTTCTTTCGTTAGTCCCCTTGGCCAAAGTCTGTCTACAAGTATACGGTAACCGTCGCTCTTTGAAGAGGGTTCATAAATCTGTTTGATCCTGATAATTGGTTTCATCTGTATCTGTTTTTTTTGTTCTTAAAGTCACGTGGAGTTCAACACAAGATTTCGTTCATGCCTGTAAATACATTGTCAAATTTTATGCTTCGTTCCATGCTACAATATTCCCGTTTTTTTGAATGTCACATTTTCTTTAAACAGTCAACTATTTATTCAATCCGGCCAAAACGAAATAATCGTATTTTTGATGCGTTAAACATGTCATGGGGTTAATAGCATCATTACCGGAAATTGACAAACAGCCCAGATCGGTATTTGTAATGCATGAAAAGTCAGAAAAGCTTATCCCTCTGCATACACATACCAAGGGTCAGTTAAGTTATGTAGAGGGTGGCATAGCATATATAACCATCGACTACAAAACGTACATCGTTCCCGCACATCATTATTTCTGGATACCTAAAGGCATTCCGCATATTCTGAGGATCGGGCATTCGGGTACGGTTCTGAGATCGATTTATTTTTATGCCTTTAACGATAAAGCAGATCCTTTTTACAGTCGCCTGGGTATTTATCCAGCCAGTGAACTTCTGATCCAGATGATCAGTTTTACGGAACGATGGGATGGAAAAATGGTGAGTCCGAAGGATGAGAACTTTGAGTTTCTAGAAGCGCTTAAAAATGTTCTTCCAAAATTAAATAACCGCGCTTTACCCATCATTCTTCCTATCACGGAGGATCCACGTTTGCTCGGTATTCTTCGTTACATGGAAAAAAATATAACGGGAACCATTACGTTGAAGTCCGTAAGCGAACAGTTTGGCATGAGCGAACGCTCCATGTCGAGATTGTTTCAGGCTAACCTGCACGTGTCTTTTCTTCAGTATTTCAAAACACTGCGTATGATAAAGGCCCTGGAATTGATCTTGAAAACCAATAAGACGCTCAGTGAGATCGCATTTGCAGTGGGGTATGATACACTCGGCGCGTTTAGCAATACATTTTATGATTTTACGCACTCCAGGCCATCAGATCTGAGAAAGAGTATAAGGGGATAGTTTTTTCGATCGCAACTGAAGTCCAGTCAAAATGCGAGGTCTTTCATGATCCAGGCGAACAGAAGCCTGGTGTATCCGAATCATTTTTAAAATAAAAAACGGCAAACCTCATTGAGATTTGCCGTTTTAATTGGTTTTCAGATCGATTAATCAGCCAGGCTTACATTAATTGCATTAAGACCTTTTTTGCCGTTTTCCGTTTCAAACACTACCGTGTCGTTTTCGCGGATATCTTCTCTTAATCCTGTAACGTGTACAAAGATGTCTTGTCCGTTTTCGTCCTTAATAAATCCGAAACCTTTTGCTTCGTTAAAGAATTTTACTGTTCCTTTTTTCATTGTTGTTTTTTTTGTGTCGCGGATTTTGTCTGCGACGGTTTTTGTTTGTTGTTTGTTTATTATTGTGCCCAGGAGTATTTCCCGGACGGTGATTACTTATTATCTGCTGATCGATGCCCGCGCTTTGTTTCTCGTTTGAGGAAAAGGGATGAGATTTAACGATCTCAATGTCTTTCCGGATCAGTTTACTAATGTCCTTCAAGTAAGGCATTTCATCTGCCGTACAAAGCGATAGGGCAGTGCCTTCGCTGCCAGCTCGACCAGTTCTTCCGATTCTATGCACATAAGTTTCAGCCTGCTCAGGCATTTCGTAATTAATAACGTGCGATAGTTTATCTACATCAATACCGCGCGAGGCAATATCGGTTGCCACCAGGATACGGATGCTTCTGTCTTTAAAACCTTTTAAAGCTTTTGTTCTTGCGCCCTGTGATTTATCACCATGGATTGCTGCTGCAAGGATGCCACTGCTATTCAGTTCTTTCGCAACGCGGTCGGCACCTCTTTTTGTACGGGTAAAAACAAGGGCATGTTCAATGCTATTGTCTTTAAGAAGGTGTTTTAACAGTGAACGTTTATTCTCCTTAGAAACATAATAAACGCGTTGTGACACCATTTCGGAGGCTGATGAAACCGGGGTTACAGAAACCTTAACAGGATTTTTCAGCAAGGTATCCGCAAGTTTCATAATATCCGGCGCAGCGGTTGCAGAAAAGAAAAGCGTTTGTCTTTTTGCAGGGAGTTTTGTGATGATTTTTCTTATGTCATTAATGAATCCCATATCGAGCATGCGATCGGCCTCATCGAGTACAAAGAACTCGATACTGCGAAGATCTACAAAACCCTGGTTCATAAGATCCAGGAGGCGTCCCGGTGTTGCGATGAGTATATCAACGCCTCTGCGAAGATCTTTCACCTGATTTTGCTGTGATACGCCACCAAAGACAGTTGTGTGTGAAATGTTAAGTCCTTTGCTATAGGCGAGAATATTGTCGCTGATCTGCAAAGCTAGTTCGCGGGTAGGGGCCAAAACAAGTGCTTTAATGAATCTACGATTGTTATTTTGTTCCTTAAGACTTAAAAATTGAAGTATTGGTAAGGAAAAAGCTGCTGTTTTTCCGGTGCCTGTTTGAGCGCAGCCAAAAATATCGCGTCCGTCTAGCACATGTGGAATAGCCTGTTGCTGAATGGGTGTGGGTTGGGTGTAGTTGAGTTTATCCAAAGCCGTAATAAGAGGCTTGATTAATTTTAGTTCTGAAAATGTCATATATATATTTATAATAATCCTGTTCTGCTCTTTGCAGAATCTTCAACCTAAATAAAAAATTGTAAAAAATTCGGGTTGTAAAGGCGGGATACAAACAGATTGAGATACAATCATCAAATAAGAATACAAAGATACGCATAATTAATGAGCTAACCTAACATTTATATGAAAGACAATCACTTATATGTTAAAGTACGCTAATGCCTTGGAAGACCGTTTTCACAACACATCGAACTCAATTCCCCGGCTTTTTCTGAGGAAACGCTCCTTCTTTCAAACCTACAAATGCTCACGCTTTCAAGAAGACAAAAACAGGAATTGGAGTCTGTTTTGGATAAACTGAATAG
>JAEUTM010000600.1 GCA_016788025.1 Bacteroidia bacterium | reverse complement strand
ATGGATAAAATTGAATTTAAAAATGGCAAATTAAGGACGGGCTATCTCCAGAAAAAATTTGGTTATAAATGGATCCGGTATCATATCAATAAAGACTCCATTTTTACAGATTCTACAGACACCGAAGTACGCTGGCTTGAGGTAGAGGCTTCAGCAACAGACGAAAAAAATCAAAGTGTATTTTTGAATTTTATCAGCTGCGAGTGGGATCTCGATGGTGTTATAAAAATCACTAAAAACGACAGGCTCAAAAAGTACTACGATATGGCGGGGCGTGAGATTGGTGGAAAACCAAAGAAACCAAAAAAGAAAAAAGATGAAACGCCACTATTTGAGATCCTGAAATAGTCTTTAGAAGAAATCCGCTGCGAGCGCCGTCTTTTTCTGTTTCTGGGACCAAACCAAAAGAACAAGACTTGTAAAAATAGCCAGAGCAATCACGAACAAAGATTCGTTCACAAAGGGAACCACTGTGTAAGAGAAAGAAGCGATGCCCTGGATGCCTAACACAATTTCATTCATGTAAACGCCCAATACGAAGGAAATCAGGGCGGCAGTGCCGAGTCGGTTTATGTTGATGAGTTTGTAGTAATACATAAAAGAAAGCAGGAACACTGAAATGATTGCCAGTAGAATTAAATGCAGATATGCAATCACAATGGGCCTGAATCCAAAGGCAAGTTTGCTGATGCTTGGGATGGTAGAACCCAGTTGCAACAGGTATTTGGCGCTAAGCGCAAGGGCAATGATGATAAATAGGTAGCGTCCTGATTTAAACAAAGAAACATCGTGGCGTAATTTGCCGAGCGTACTTCTAATGAACAAGATCCAGGCCCAGACTTGTGCAAAAGCCGAGATAACAACCAGCACATATAACCACATTGGCAGCTTGGCCCAAAGCGTAGAAAGAAAATAAGCAGGAATACAGGAAAGAAAAAACATCCAGAAAAGTGTTTTGTTTTTGCGGATCTCCATTTCACTGAGATTTAGTTTTGAGAAGAAGAGACCGATGCAGGCAAAGCTGAAAAATCCATTGTACTGGAAATGCAGGTAAAAATAAAGGGACGCAAGATGAATGTTCTGATTAAAATTATGAGAGGCCATCATAAAAGCCAGAGCGAAGGTTCCAAGAGAAGAAATCACATTAAACCAAAGCGCCGCGGTAAACCAGGATGTGTAAGCCTTATGCGAGAGCCCCTTCAGGTCTTTGAAAATGTTATAAGCAAAGGCATACGCAATAAAAACAGAAAGGGTTGAGAAACTGATAGAGAATATGCCGTAACCCTGTATGGTAAAGGAGATAAGCATGCCATAAGCAGAAAAGAGATTCGCGATGATCAGTTTTCGGTAACGTTCAATGTTGAGCCCGGGTTTGTCGTGTTGTAACACAGAGACGATGAGTACGAAAAGTGTGTGAGCGATCCAGCCGATGAATGCAAAGTGCGAGTGCCCGTGTTGCAGATGTTTTTGGTCGAAGTATGGAAATTCGAAACCTATTTTGTAGCGCATCAGGGTTCCATACAAAGCAACAATAAGTAAATTAAAGAGGGAGATCTTGAGCCAGAAACTGGTGTTAAATAACTTCATGAGAACGGATTTTATAGCATAGCGCTGTTTCGGGGCATAAAGTTCAGGAGAACAACTCGCTTAAAATCTGATTATGATCAAAGCGAGAACTGATATTTATCATGTCTGTTACAGGTCTTTCTGTGGACCTTTGTTCTGTTAAAACATCTCTATGAACTGGCCGAAACTCTCTACACAAAATATAAAACTCAGGGTTTTTGAAGCACTGAGCAAAAACCTGAATTACCGCAGCGAGAACATTCTTGGCATCCCTGCAACTTATTTAGATACCGATATTTTTTACGACGACGCTCCTTTTTTAAAGGATGCGCCTTTTCTTTCAACCCTGGTTGCCAATCCCAATCATATTGGGTGCCACACGCTGGAAGGGGAGAAGGAACCTATTTTTAAGGGCACACAGGAAATGGAGCGCGACCTGGTTCGTATTTGTGCGGAAGAGATCTTTGCTGCGGAGCCCGGAACCTACGATGGTTATGTGGCTTCGGGTGGAACAGAGGCAAACATAGAGGCTTGTTGGGTGTACAGGAATTATTTTATGAAAGAGAGGCACGCAAAGGCCGATGAGATTGTGCTTTTGTATTCCCAGGACAGTCATTATTCTTTTCCAAAGGCGGGAAATCTTCTGTCTTTAAGATCTGTAATTTTTGGAGTGCATCCTGAGACTCGTGAGACAGATATTGCGGACCTGGAGAAAAAACTACTTGAAGAAATAAAAAGGGGCGCCAAATATTTTATCGTCAATGTGAATCTTTCCACAACCATGTTTGGTTCTGTGGATGATATTGATAAAATAACGGATCTGCTGCATTTATTGAATGTGGAATATAAATTGCACATTGACGCGGCTTTTGGGGGATTTATTTATCCATTTACCAAAGAAGGGAGTCACCATAATTTTAGCAACCCGCATGTAAGTTCCATTACTATTGATGGACATAAAATGTTACAGGCGCCTTACGGTACGGGGATTTTCCTGGTGCGTAAAAATATGATTCCTTATGTCTGCACCGAAGAGGCTTCGTATGTACAGGGTAAGGATTACACGCTGTGTGGCAGCCGTTCGGGAGCGAATGCTATTTGTGTCTGGATGATTCTGCACATGCATGGTTCCACTGGCTGGACAGTGAAGATGCATCATTTGCTGGATAAAACAACATCGCTATGTCATGCTTTGAATGAAATGGATGTGGAGTATTACAGGCATCCGCAGTTAAATATTGTAACGATTAAAAGCAAATACATCAGTCCGGCTTTAGCGGCAAAATTTACATTGGTACCCGATAACCACGACGATCCTAAATGGTATAAGATTGTTGTGATGCCGCACGTGAAGCAAGGAATCCTGGATAATTTTTTAAATCAGCTTTCGGGGGAGTTGTTGAACCGGCGTGTTTTTCAACACAGAGGAGATTGAGGAACAGAAAAAGGCAGAGTGAAATTCTTCTCCGTGTTACCCATGAAATAATTTAACACTTAAAAACAGAGTGACAAAGAAACACGAAGTGGTATAATTCAATATATAAAAGTAATTCAACACCGATAAACAGAGTGACGGAGAAACACAGAGCTTAGTATTTCTCAGTGCAACTCTAAATCTCCGTATCTCTGTGTTAAACATGAAATCGAAAATTTAAATAATGAATCTGCTCAGTAAATATAACATCGCGGCTCCGCGCTACACAAGTTATCCCACAGTGCCAGCGTGGACGAATGCGCCAACACAAGAACAATGGAAAGAACTTGTAAAAACAAGCTTTCAGAAAACAAATAACAAGAACGGCATCAGCATCTACATCCATTTGCCTTTTTGTGAAAGCCTCTGTACCTATTGCGCCTGCAACACACGCATCACGGTAAATCATAAAGTAGAAGAACCCTACCTGCAAGCTGTGCTTGGCGAATGGAAAATGTACCGCGCACTTTTTGATGAATGTCCAAAGGTTCGTGAGATCCATTTGGGTGGAGGAACACCAACCTTTTTCTCTCCGCAGAATTTAAAACGATTGCTTTCCGGAATTTTAGAAACAGTGGATGTGTTTGGAGAAGCTGATTTTTCGTTTGAAGGACATCCTTCCAATACCACCAAGGAACATTTACAAACCTTATACGATCTCGGCTTCCGCCGCGTAAGTTACGGCATCCAGGATTTTGATCCCGTGGTGCAGGATGTTATTAACCGCTACCAGAGCTTTGAACAGGTACAATACGTGGTAGAACAGGCGAGGAGCATTGGTTACACTTCTGTAAATTTCGACCTGGTATATGGTCTGCCTATGCAAAAACTGGAGACTATAAAAGATACCATTAATAAAGTGATTGAGTTGCGTCCGGATCGTATTGCGTTTTATTCTTATGCCCATGTGCCCTGGATAAAACCCGGCCAAAGAAAGTTTACAGAAAAAGATCTGCCCCTTGACCAGGAAAAAAGACAATTGTACGAAACAGGACTCGAGCTTTTCCGCAATGCAGGGTATAAAGACATCGGTATGGATCATTTTGCTTTTGAAAGTGATTCTTTGTACAAAGCAATGGAGAACAAAACGCTGCATCGCAATTTTATGGGATACACGGATCGTTACACAGAACTGATGATCAGTCTTGGCGTCTCCGCCATCAGCGATACCTGGAATGCTTTTGCACAAAATGTAAAACTTGTGGAATCATACCAGGAAGCAATCGCCAAAGGGATTTTCCCAATTCATAAAGGACATGTGCTCAATGAAGAAGACCTGGTGATCCGCCGCCATATTTTAAACATCATGTGCCGCAACGAAACCTCCTTCTCTAGTGAGATCTATTCTTTCCCGGTAATTTCCGAAGGTCTCCAGCGCTGCAAAGAACTCGAACGCGACGAACTCCTGGACATGCAACCCGGTAGACTTTTAGTGACCGAAAAAGGAAAGGCTTTCTTAAGAAATATTTGCCTCTGTTTTGACGCGCATTACTGGCGCAAGGTTCCCGAGAAGCAAACATTTAGTACGGTGGCGTAGGACAGTTGGCAGTTTTTAGTTTTCAGTGGGCAGTAGGCAGTGGGTAGTGTTCAGTAGGCGGTGGGCAGTGGAGAACCACTTCACCGTCCTTCCGAGGCCTATTAACAGTGATGCATAGCCGAAGGAACCTATAGAACAATGATTCACGGTGCTTCCGTTGCATATTAACAGTGATGCATAGCCGAAGGAACCTATAGAACAATGATTCACGGTGCTTCCGTTGCATATTAACAGTGATGCATAGCCGAAGGAACCTATAGAACAGTGATTTCAACCCTCCT
>JAEUTM010000572.1 GCA_016788025.1 Bacteroidia bacterium | reverse complement strand
TGAAACTTCTTGGTTTTGCACTAAATGAAAAACTGCGCATATTAGAAGGTTATCCCGTTGCTTATTTTGTATTAAACGAAAAAGAACTACATCAGTTCGACTACCGTAAAGGCGATCTCGAAGGCCTTGTAAATTATCCTTTTTCCATCAAGGGAATTAAAGTTTGTGCTTTGCTGAATGAGGCCGAGGGATTTGTGAAAATGTCTTTCAGAAGCAAGGGTAATATTGATATGAATAAATTTGCAAGAGCGTACTTTAACGGTGGGGGTCATATCAATGCCGCAGGCGGAAAAAGCACCAACAGTCTCTCACAAACCGAAATGAAGTTCAGGGACCTTGTAAAAACACTTTTTAAAGCATGATCAGGTCATTGGCGAAAATAATGCTTAATGCAACCGCAAAGCGTGAAAACTCTTCTCGGCAAAAACGTTTCTTAGCCTGGGAAAATATAAACAATATTGCGCTTTTGGTTGATGCCAACGACTGTAACGATAAAAGAACCTTAGACAAATTTATCGATGAAACAAAAAAGCACGTGGAAGTTTATTTTCTTGAGCCGGCTGCTAAGGAAACAAGTTATCACGATTGGCACTGCTTCACGAAAAAGGACAGGAATTTTTTTCAATTACCTAAAAAAAACACCTACCTCGAACTTAAAAATAAACGTTTTGATGTGTGCATAAATACATGTGATAAAGAAAATCTTTTTTCTGACTCCTTGCACGCAGTTTTAAAAGCCCCGTTAAAATGTGGCACTCATCTCGAATATAACATTTCAGATCTGGTGATTCAGAAAACAGAACCCACTAATCTTATCAATTATCTGAATGAAGTAGTGCGCTACTTAAAAATGATACGTACCTGATTAAAAAAAGAATAACCATTTAAAGCATGGATTTAGAATTTAATAAAAACGAAGACGCAATGCGCTTGCTGATAAGTCAGATGGAACAACGTCTTGAAAAAATACACCTCGGTGGTGGCAAATCCCGTATCGAAAAACTGAAAGAACAGGGAAAAATGTCGGCACGCGAGCGTATTGACTTTTTACTTGACAAAGACAGCCCCCGTTTTGAAATGGGTGCTTTTGCTGGCTACGAAATGTATCCCGAGCATGGTGGATGCCCGGCAGGTGGCGTGGTTATTATGATTGGCTATGTTAGCGGTAAACAGTGTATCGTTGTAGCAAACGACGCTACAGTTAAAGCCGGAGCCTGGTTTCCAATCACTGGCAAGAAGAATCTCCGTGCTCAGGAGATTGCAATGGAAAATCGCTTGCCCATAATATATTTGGTAGATAGCGCCGGAGTTTATCTTCCTCTTCAGGACGAAATTTTTCCCGACAAAGAACACTTCGGTCGCATTTTCCGAAACAATGCTGTTATGAGTAGTATGGGAATTCTACAGATCTCTGCTGTTATGGGTAGTTGCGTAGCCGGTGGTGCTTACCTTCCAATTATGAGCGACGAGGCGATGATAGTTGATAAAACAGGGTCTATATTTCTGGCAGGCAGTTATCTCGTAAAAGCAGCTATTGGCGAGCATATCGACAATGAAACGCTTGGAGGAGCAACCACACACTGTGAAATAAGTGGCGTAACGGATTATAAATGCAAAGACGATGCAGATTGCTTAACACGCATTCGTAATATTATGAGTAAGGTTGGCGATTACGAAAAAGCCGGCTTCAATAGAATAGAATCGGTTGCTCCGAAAAAAGATCCTAAAGAAATTTACGGTATTCTTCCGGATAGTCGCGATAAACAATACGACATGTATGAGATCATCGAACGCATGGTTGATGGAGGTGAACACGAAGAATACAAAAAACTTTACGGTCAAAGCATCATCTGTACCTATGCTCGAATTGATGGATGGGCGGTAGGAATTGTTGCAAATCAACGCAAAATTGTGAAAGGTAAAAAGCCTAATAATAGTAATGAAATGCAATTCGGTGGAGTTATTTACAGTGATAGCGCTGATAAAGCCGCTCGCTTTATAATGAACTGCAACCAGAAAAAAATTCCACTCGTTTTCCTTCAGGATGCAACCGGATTTATGGTAGGCTCGAGAAGTGAACAGGGGGGGATTATTAAAGACGGGGCTAAACTTGTGAACGCAATGGCTAACAGTGTTGTACCTAAATTTACTATTGTTGTTGGTAATAGCTACGGAGCAGCCAACTATGCCATGTGTGGAAAAGCATATGATCCGCGTCTGATCGTGGGTTGGCCAACAGCCAAAGTCGCCGTTATGGGTGGCTCACAGGCTGCAAGGGTTCTTGTTCAGATTGAAGTCGCCAGCCTTAAAGCAGCGGGAGAAGAGATTAGTCCGGAAAAAGAAACCGAACTGTATAATAAGACGAAAGACCGTTACGATAAACAGACAACCCCATACTATGCCGCATCACGTCTTTGGATCGATGCGATAATCGACCCACTTGAAACCAGAAAAGTTATCAGTATGGGTATTGAAATGGCTGATCATTCGCCAATAACTAAAAAATACAACGTTGGCATTTTACAGACCTGACAAGCAAGATCAAAACAATGACCCCTTTTCCCGATCCTCTGATATTAAAAGAAGTTGACATTCCGGAAGCCGTCATCACTCTGAGGAGCGACAATATTATTATTGTTCGGTACAAACCCAACACCATACTGGATGTTGAGCTCCAGCTGAGAATGAGAGAGATTTACAAGGATCTTACTAACAACAGAAAAATGAATTTCATATTCATGGCTGATGATGGATTTAGTTTAACAAAAGAAGCGCGGGAAAATTCGGAAGTTATAGCCTCTACCTCACCCATCAAAGCTTACGCTATCATTGTAAACAACCTCGCCTACCGGATCATTGCTAATTTTTATTACAAGATCAACAAACCCCAGGTTCCTTACAAATCATTTTCCACGGTTAAAGAGGCCATAAACTGGCTCTATACTTTGGATACACTTGACAAAATTAGTTCACCAAAACAGTTAACGTTTTAGATAAGACCCTTAAGACCGTGTGATTTAAGTTCTGAGAAAAATTTTACCTTTCTAAATCATAAATCTCCTGATTCTTGCTTAAAACTAAAACCACAGTCCCAGATTATTCGTATCTGGGATAAGAAACTTGTCGTATCAAATAAAACAATGAAAGAACCTACGGTTACCGAAAATATTGTAAAGATCGAGTTTGATCGGTCGACCGAAAAATTCCATGTCATCGCCACGTGGGTTGGGCTGATCCTGAACATTGTCTGGTTTGCCAGCGATTATTTTATTATCCCTGAGTATCTCAACGCATTTCTCTTTTTCCGGCTGGCGGTTTCCTCTATCAGTGCTTTAATATTGTCCTTAAGGAAAGTCCTTGGCATAAGTATATCGGCCTGTATGTTCATTTTAGTGCTGGGGATTTCGATTCAAAACGCATACATGTGGAGCGTTATGGATATTGCACATTTTCAGAAACATGCCTTTGCTTACATGGTGCTTTTTATTGGTGTGGGAATGTTGGTGCTGTGGGAATTAAAACTATCCCTGCTTCTGGCAACGATAACAATAATTGCAAATGTTCTTTTTTATGAACTGTATAGCCAACTTTCACTGGAAGAGTTTCTGATAAATGGAGGTCTGTTAACGCTAACAGTGGTTATTTTTTGCATTTTCCTTATCAGAACACGATACCGGCTAACCATAAATGACATCAGAATAAGACTTGAACTCGAACGCTCAAAAAAGGTTATTGAGCAAAAACATGAAGAAGTTGTACGTCAAAAAATAGAAATCCAAATACAAAAAGATAGTTTAGAAGAAAAGAACCGTGAAATTACCGACAGCATTTACTACGCCAAGAATATTCAAAACGCATTCATACCTTCTGAACAAAAATTCAACTCCAATTTTAAAGATAGCTTTGTTTTATTTAAGCCTAAGGATATTGTAAGTGGCGACTTTTACTGGGTGCATTCTGAAAATGAACTAACGTTTTACGTAACTGCTGATTGTACAGGACATGGAGTACCTGGCGGATTTATGACAATGCTCGGCTTATCATTTCTTGAAGAAATTATCCCTGGCCAAAAAATTCATGATCCAGCCGAGGTTCTGAATCTTATGCGTGACAAAATTATAAGTACGCTTAATCAAAGTGGTAACGTCGGTGAAAATAAAGACGGAATGGACATTACAATCTGTTGTATCGATCGCATAAAAAACACACTCACATTCGCGTCTGCCAATAATGATTTGTACATTGTTAGAAACAACCCCGAACTTCCTGGTGGAAAAGAATTCAATGAATATAAAGCCACCCGGCAACCTTGCGGATATAGTGATATAAACAAACCATTTACAAAACAGGTTATTGACTTAAAGGATTCGGATGTTATCTACACCTTTACCGATGGCTTTGCAGACCAGTTTGGCGGGCCCAAAGGCAAAAAATTCCGTTACAAACAGTTTGAGCAAATGTTAGTGAAAAATTCACACATGGGCCTGGCGGCACAAAAAAACATGCTGAATATTGCTAATGAAAGCTGGCGTGGTAGTCTTGAACAGGTGGATGACATACTAGTCATCGGAATACGGGTATGATCTCTTAATCTAGTAGACGCTAAATTTCTTGTCAGATTTTGCTTTCTCGAGAAGAGTCTTTTTATATTCTGATATCAGTTGAGTCTTGCGGTTATTAATGATAAATCGTTTGATGTTCTGATATTCGAAATTTATCGGTGACAGGCCATTCTTAACTTTTATATCTCTCACTTTTAAATAATAATAATACTGGTCATCGGAAAACTCCACTACCCGTCCCATGCTCAGATTAAAATCCGGCTGATCACGCAAAGCCGGAATTTCCTTTTTAACATCATCCAGGTACAGCCAGGTACTGTCATTCATAAAAAAATTCTCAGCATTCTGAGCACAAAGGTCCTTGAGCAATTGTTTGTCTTTCTCAGTCACTGCCCAAACCAGCTTTTTAATTTTCGGTAAAACCTGCGCCGTTACTGGCACTTTCAGATAGTTAACTTTTACAATGTTCTCGCTTAGAATAAAATTATCGCGATGGTTATTGTAATAATCTTCAATTTCCTCGCGGCTCACCGTTGTATCCAGGTTAGCCTCTATCAGCCTCGACTGATATATGTAATTTATCAGCGAACGCCTGTATTCTTCGACTTGTTTATCTACGCTTATTTCCTCAGCATTAAGTCGTTTAATTGCTTCCTGGTAAAATAAGGACTCTGTTGCCCATTTCTCTATTACCTTTTTTGAATTATAAGTACTGTCTTTAATAGTTCCTGTTGTTATATAATCCTGTTTAAACTCTTCAACAGAATAATTTTCATCACCGGCCTTTGCAATTAAAGTACCTTTATTTTCATCAGGGTTTTCTTTCTGTTTGCAGGAAACAAACAGCAAAAACAACAACACATTTATTACCACTAAAGACTTACTCATTTTATGCTAAGTTACTTATTTCCGTGAATAAAAAACGGCCGCCCGGATTCACCAGGCAGCCGTTCTTAAATAATGTGTATGTTTATTTTACAGTACTTAAAACTTCTTCGTTCACTTTTACAATATACTTTCCTTTCAGATAAGCCAGCCATTCCTTATCCAGGTAATTCTGGTAATCAGCGGTTGCATTGCCCCTGCATTCAGCAAGAGTCTTAGGCGATTTAGGAAGAATTTTGCTTACAACCAGCACGGCGTAATTTTTTTCATCCTGGATATCATTTTCAGCTATACCTACCTTCCAGTTTGCATCAATATTTTTATTCTCACCTTTTAAATAAGTGATGTTTTCAACTGATACATTTAATTGCGAAGTCTTGTTAAGGGCATCAGTGATTTGTTTCTCAGTTTTCTTTTCCTTCAGCATCTTTCTCACATCTTTTGCCACCTTTTGATCTATACACTTATAAATGGTCACCTCCGCACGCTCATCCCACATATAATTGTTCCTGTTCTTTTCATAGAAAACTCTTAAACCTGCAGTGTCCTTCACAGCTTTGCTCCAAACTTTTTGATCGGTAAGATCAAATAACAAAATACCATCTCTGTACTCGCGATAAAGATTAGCAAACTCAACATATTTCTTTTCCAATTGAGAATCTTCATAAGCTACAACGCTTTCATCTACCCAGGTTTTATAGATACCTTTCATTACAGCGCCGATGTCAGCATTTTGTCTGAAAGACATTTGTGTTTCCAGGAATTTAGCGAAGTCGTTTTGGGTATAAGACTTGCCTCCCAGGTTGAAAATTTCTTTATTACCAAGTTTAGCCGCACTTTCTGCCTTCCAGGTCGCTTTAAGGTATGTGGAATCAAGAACTTTCATGAGTTCGTCACGGTTCTTCAGATTCTCCTTAAATCCGTTCTCTTTCTTTACACGTTCAATAAGTGCAACTCGGCCCATTTGTGAGCGGCCATTGTCACGACTAACTCTATTCTTAAGTTCGGTCTTAATATCAGCATAAGGCGGAAGCGTTTTCACGCTTAAACGCTTAATGATATGCCAACCATGAGGAGTCATTATTGGTTCACTATAATCATTGTCTTTTTTCAAAGCGTAGGCCGCATCTTCAAAAGATTTAGGCCATCTGCCATTGCTTTTAAATGGCTGCATTAAGCCGCCACGTTCGCTACTCTGTTTATCGTCACTGAACTGGCGCGCCAGATCTTCAAAATTCTGACCAGCTTTCAGCTTGCCATAAATTTCATCAATTTTTGTTTTGGCGTTTGCTTTATCCTGGTCCGTTGCGTTCTTAGGAAATTTCGCCATAATGTGTTCAACGGTTATCTCACCACGCATCGGCCTTACATCATATACCTTAAGAATATGATACCCAAAACGGGAACGAACAATATTACTTACCTCGCCTTGTTTAGTGGCATAAACTGCATTTTCAAAAGGATAAACCATGTCGAAAGCACTAAAATAATTGAGGTCGCCCTTTGTTTCAGCAGCTCCTGGCTCTTCACTGAATTTAGGAGCAGCACTATTGAAGCGGTCTCCCGATTCCTTTGTAAGCTCAGTCAAATCTTTCACTTCTTTCATCCTTTTTTTGTAAAGAGCGCTGTCCTTTCCTTTTAACTGACGTATTACATCAGTGGAATTCTTCAATAGCTTTTCATATGCCGAAATATCAGATGGACTCGCCGCCTTACCAAGGATTGCATTTCTGATTAGGTTTGTCCGGGTCCAGGCTTCCAACGTATCTTTTGGTAACGCTGTCTCGTCGATTTTTATAAGAATGTGACTAGCCCGCACTTCGGTCTTCATCCTCTCGTATGCTTCTGTGAGCAAATTATCATTTGTGTTTCTGTCGGTCAGGTAAGGAGCAGCCAACTGTCTTCTGTAACCCGCTAACTCCGATTTAAAGGTGCGCACGGTATCCAGACCAAGGCTTTCCGCCTCAAACACTTTACTTTTGTATAAAGAAAACAAATCAACGTATTCCTTTACAGATTTTGCATTGTTGGTTACGTCCTTGTTATTGTTATTTTTATGGTAAACGGCTTCAAACTCCGAACGTTTGATAGGTTTATCATTAATTGTCATCACCACAGGGTCTTGCGCTGTTGCGAATCCCGCGTATGCCATAACAAAGGCTGCAGCAACTACTCTTTTGTTCTTCATACTTTTAAAAAATTTTTGTGCAAATTTAATTCTTATGTTCTATTATTTGATTATTTCGGCGAGTTTTTGTTCCAGGGCTTCTCCCCGTAGATCTTTTGCAACAATCTTTCCTTCCTTGTCAATCAGATAGTTTACCGGGATTCCCGTAACGTTATACAGCTTACCTACTTCGTTACCCCAGCCTTTAAGATCACTCACGTGTGTCCAGGTTAAATTATCTTGTTTAATCGCAGCCACCCATGGATCTCTGTTAGAATCCATAGAAACACCCAGTACAGTAAAACCTTTGTCCTTATAACGATTATACGCAGCCACCACATTAGGATTCTCCATCCGGCAAGGCCTGCACCAGCTCGCCCAAAAATCTATCAATACATATTTACCTCTGAAATCACTGAGGCTTACTTTTTTTCCTTCAGGTGTGTTTTGCGAAAAGTTAGTTGCAGTATAACCCACCATAGTCCCTTTCATACTCTCAACTCGTTGGTTTGCCGCCTTGTAATTTGAATTGTCTGACAAACTTTTATCAACGTAGCCCAATGCCTCAATTACTTCATCCATCGGGATAGCCGGGTTTACTAGTTCATTGGCCAGAATGTAGGTGCTTACCGCCGATTTAGGATGATTCTTGATAAATACCTTTAACTCGTTAATGTATCGCGTATTCAAGTTCTGATATTCAGTCCTGATCGCGTTTTGCATTTCCATATTGTTAGTCTGAACCGCCTGGTTAAAATCCGTCTGCATCTTTTGTTGAATAGCAATCAGATTATTGATAATCATCCTGTATTCAACATAATCCCTTTGGGTTTGGCCGCCTTCAATCGTTGAATAGCTCATTGAATCAGCGTTCAGCTTCGCATTCATTGGCGTTGCGTCAGCAAAGAAGAAATAATTAGTTGGTAATTGAGGATTACTGTCCGAGGTTAAGCTTATCCAAAACAAATCCGGCTCCTGAGCTTTAATATTAAAGTCAAACAGACCTTTCGCTACTTTCGTGGAGTCGCTATGAATGTTGTCACCGCTTTTATGGTGGATATACAGTTTATTTCCCTCAAACTTTGAGATTGAACCCGATACTTTAATACCAATTGTTTTTTTGGGGGCCTGCTTTTGCGAATAAAAAGAGTGGGAAATACAAATGAGAATAACGAATAATGAACTTTTTTTCATGGTAAATGACCTATCAACAAATATACCAAGATTTAAACCCGCAATATAAAATTTAGAATTTTTAACCTTTAGGAAATTAAAAAAACCCCTGTGTTTGCAGGGGTTTCAAAGCTATACCGTATTTTCTTTAGAAGTGCCACAAATCGTGTTCCCATCTAAAAATATCGCCTTTAATCCTGTCTGATTCCAACAAAGCATCCAAACCTTTTGAATAGCTATCGATGTTCCTATCGTACACATTCGATTCTTTCTTAATCATACTGGAGAACTGGCGTTTCCAGAAAATGTCTTCAAAAGTTCTGCGTTCGCTGTCATTCCTTGTGTTAAACACTTCGTGTTTAGCAAAAAACGGACGACAAGCAGGGAAATAAACATAGAAATAGTTGTTACATCCCAGGTCTTCTTTACCCTTTAGGAGAACGTTGAAACCTAATCCTATAATTCTGCATTCAAGAGTTGATTTTTGCTTATCAAAGAACCAATCTTCTTTTAATTCGATTTCACAGAAGTTCTCATAAATCCATGTTGAATCAATGGCTCCCGCAACTTTAACGGTATAGGAGTTACCATTTTCGTCAAATTGCTCCTGGTCCACTGAATCGGCCTTTTGAACCATCCTATCGCGCATTGCAGACTTCTCCATCGGCACCAGGAATTCCTCATCGCTGAAGGCAACAATTTGCCCCGACAAAATATATTTTGTCATCAGCTGCATGATAGATATCCTGCTTACATTTGCTTCTACGGGGAAGTACAGAGGCTGATTCACTTTTTCGCGAATATCAATCGTACGCCATACCCTTTTCTCCCAGGTTACATCACCCTCCCTTAAATAAGTATAAGGAATAAAGCGCCTGTTAACGGAGTTTTCTTTATCATAAACACCGTCCTTATAATCTCCCGGCTGGAACACGCTTTGTTGAGCCGTAATCGTGTTAGCGATCAGGGCAACTAAAGCAAGAATAAAAACATAAGAGCGTTTCATAATAATACTTGTTTAATTACTTTAATACTTTGATACCACAGGTAGAAGAATACGTAATACCATCCGGACCTTTTACTTTTATGTCAACGTAAATTTTAGTACCAACGTCAGCACCTTTAAAAATATTGATAGCATCGGGAGCCAGGTTAGCACCGTTGCCTTGTGCAGTCATCAGTTTTCCTTTTACCTTACCTACCAGGTCATAACTTTGTACGATGTAGTTCGCCTGAAAGTCAAATCCATTTGCACCTGCTCCAATTGCACCCACAGTAGAAAGATCTCCTTTTTTCATTTCAGCCGGAGCAAATTTTCCACCGATTTTTGCCTCTGGTTTAGGCAGTGGCTTAACCCTGAATTTCTGAGGAGGGCCCTGAGGTTTCACACCGTCCGGCCCTTTTTTTGATACAGTAATTAAACACTCACCAGTACCTGTAAATGTAAAATCATATTTTCCAGGCTCAGATTTTGGAACAACTTTTACACCTGCTCCCGAGGCTGAAATTACGATATCATTAGGAGAAACCCCGGCAACACCTGCTGAAACAGGATTTACAACACCACGGTAAAATACATTCATTTGGTCAGCCGAAACCGCAACAGCAGATTTTGCAACTTTGTAGTCAGCACTAAATGGATAATATTCGAAACTTCCGTCTGGCTTTCTGAACTTAATCACGCCATTATACTTCATATCTCCTGTAGCGTTTGTTCCAACTTCATATACGCCAACTCCATTTACAACATTAACCGCCGTTCCTTTAGAACCTTTGGTAGCTGATAATGAATCCACGCCCAACATTACCTCCATATCTCCAGCATTCAGCTTAGTAAAGCCGGCTGATAAGAAGATATTAGCCTTATAGGGTTGTCCGGAAGAAATATACTTTGATTCAGCAACTACACTCGCTAATAATCTGTCTGGTTTAATAGACAACTTACCACTTGCAGCACTAAACTGTTGTAAAATCTCAGCTTCTACGTTTTTAATGTTAGCCTGAATATTATTCATACTCACAAAAACCGCGCCCATAGGCATATGGTCGATCATTTCCATTTCCCATGTAAATGTTTTACCATCCTCAACGTAACCGCTGGCTACTGGTTTTAAAACATCAATTTTCTTTTTTAAACTTTCGTAATCAGGCTGTAATAAATGCAGACCGTCAGTCTTTTGCATTCTGTCCAACTGCGCTATTAACTTAGTATGTAACGCTTCGAGTTTAGATTTTAATTCGGCAGCCGATAATTTCCCGGTTTTCGGATTGTGTTCATCCACACCGATTAATATCTGTGTCGGCATATCATAATCGTCGATTTTTTCATACCACATACCAGTATACTTCAAGTTAATGGTATCGCCTTTTACGCCGTTTCCGTCAGGTAAACCTACAACAGCACCCATAAAGTTTCCTTTCACGTCGTCAACGTACTTGAACATCTCTTCGAGATCTTTTTGCGCCAACTCAGCTTCGTGGTAATAAGGAGCAGCCTTAGGGTTACCTGCAAGACTTGCCTTAAAAGCTGCAGAAATTAATTTGTTATTTTCAGTGATATTCTTTTTTGTTTTTTCAAGACTATCATTTACTGAAACGTAACCTTTGAGAACGGCCTTAGACACGTTTAGTGCCAACATTGCTGTTAGTACCAGGTACATCAAACCAATCATCTTCTGCCTGGGGGTTTCTTTTCCGCCTGCCATTTTCTATAATTTTCTTTTACTTAAAAATGTGTTTAAATAATAATTTCTGTTCCTTACACCTTTAATTATGAAGGCCTAACATTCATAGCGCTTAACATGTTACCATAAACGGTGTTAAGGGCTGTAAGGTTACTAGACAATGTAGACATTTCCTGACGGTATTTTTTAGTGTCGTCAACAGAGTCGTGAAGATTCTTCATTAAGTCAGCCAAACCATCATAGAATTTGCTTGTCGCTTCAAGATGCTGCTGGCTACCTTGTAATTGTAATTCGTAAGTAGCGTTTAAAGCAGAAAGATTTTTAGAAACTTTGTTTAAAGAATCGCCGATAGATGCACCTGCTTCATTAGAATCAGCCAGGTTAGCCATCGAATCAGCAGCTCTACTGTATGTTTCAGATAAGTTAGAAAC
Source organism: Bacteroidia bacterium (assembly GCA_016788025.1). Lineage (GTDB taxonomy): Bacteria > Bacteroidota > Bacteroidia > B-17B0 > Aurantibacillaceae > Aurantibacillus. The sequence goes on along the minus strand of JAEUTM010000572.1, from coordinate 1,346 downwards.
GTTTTTAGCAGCATTCTTTACGCTGTCAACATATTCATTCGTAGCTACAGTAGCGTTGCTGATGTCAGCAATTTTACTTGTTGTATCAGACAATGAGCGAATTCCAGTACCTAAACTTTCAATTAAATCCGGACCAATTTTTGCGTCCGCAAGTAAGTTGTCCAGCTGAGCGGTAATAGGTAGATTTTCTTCCTCTTCTTCTGTGTGTGCAGTGGCATCGTGACCCATACCGGCTAATTCAGGATATGCTAAAGTCCAATCCACTTCTTCATGCGGAATATCAAGACCGAAAAATATAAAAAGCAAAGTTTCTACGATTAAACCGGCAGGAAGCATTATGGAGGCCCCGGGGTAGTGCATGATTTTAAATAACGCTCCAAGAATTACAGTTGCTGCACCGAAACAAGTTACCATGTGCATAACTTTCTTCATTCCTTTTACTTTAGGTAATCTACTCATAGCTGTTTTTTGTTTGTTGTGTTTGTTATTGTTACGTTAGTTTTTCGGTATTAAAAATTGTCATATTTGGACCTGCCAAGGAATGTCATTACGTTACGGAAGCCAATATAGCATTTAGCTGTATCCTGATATTCGTAGGTGCGTGCACTGGTTTGAAGATAGTACCCAACATCTTTCCAACTTCCGCCACGGATAACCTTACGTTTAAGAACATTTGCATCCCTCTCCTGAGCTTCATAAACATAGTCAGGGTTAAGATCATGCTGGAAGTCATATGCTGACTCGTCGAAAGCGTTGCTAGTCCACTCAGCTGCATTCCCGGCCATACAATACAGGCCGTAATCATTCGGGTTGTACTGGTAGATATAGAGTGTATGAAAACCACCATCATCGATATAAGATCCGCGTAATGGTTTAAAGTTACCCAGGAAACATCCTTTTGAATTACGAATGTATGGACCACCCCAAGGGTATGGAGACTTTTCCAGACCACCACGAGCAGCGTACTCCCACTCACTTTCCGTAGGTAAACGGAAGTCATTGATAATTGACTGACCGGTTCCGATGAGGAAGTTATTTAACAAGTTTGTACGCCAGATACTGAAAGCGCGCGCTTGTTTCCAGCTAACACCTACAACAGGATAGTCGTCATACGCCGGGTGCCAGAAATACATGTTTGTTAGAGGCTCATTAAATGAGTAAGTGAAATCATGAACCCATGCTAATGTATCAGGATAAACAGGGATGATATCTTTTACGATAAACACAGAACGATCTACGCCCTTACGCTCTCTTGGCACGTAGTTTCCTTGTCCAACAGACATTTGGTCTTTTACATTATATGTACCTAATGTTTTATTATCCTTAACCGGATCCTGAACAGGACT
>JAEUTM010000555.1 GCA_016788025.1 Bacteroidia bacterium | reverse complement strand
ATGGTTATTGATCACCTGAAGGGACAGGAAGACAAAAAGGTAGTGATGTATTGTACCGGGGGCATTCGCTGTGAAAAGGCCAGCGCATATCTTAAACACAAAGGATTTAAAGATGTTCACCATCTTAAAGGCGGAATTATTCAATACGCGCAGGAAATAAAAGAACAAAAGCTTGAAAGCAAGTTCCGTGGGATGAATTTTGTTTTCGATGAACGGATAGGGGAGAGAATTACAGAGGATGTCCTTTCAGAGTGCCATCAATGCGGACAACCCTGCGATACGCATGTGAACTGTAAAAACGACGATTGCCACCTTTTGTTTATTCAATGCAAATCCTGCGCTGAAAAAATGAATGGTTGTTGCACTCCCGAATGTATGAAGATCGCTGCCCTCCCCATTGAGGAGCAGAGAGCACTCAGGAAAGGAAGGGTTAAAAACGGTCCCGAATGCTTATCTGTTTATAAAAGCAGATTAAGGCCGAATCTTAAAGAGGTATTAAAAAATACCCTATCTTTAAAATAAAAACCCCCAATGAAAAAACTCACAACAATACTAAGCTTTTCTTTGCTTTTGGTAGGGCTTATGTCATGCCAAAAAACGAAGGACGAGATTAATGACAAAACTGAATTTGATATGAGTTACAGCACGTCGGTGCCAATTCCTTCAAACCCTAACTACACTGTCACAACACCGGTTGATCTTAGTACTCCAGAGATCAATACAGAGTCATCCAATAAGTTTAAAGCAGAAAGCACTGCAAAAGATCTGATCTCAGAAATAAAAATGACCAAGTTTGTCATTTCAAACTCTGCCGGAAATCTTAATTTTCTGAAATCTATCTCTATTTATCTTAGAACTTCCGGTAAGGGCGAACAGCTTGTTGCCGTAAAGACGAACATTCCTGATAATACAACAACAATGGATGCTGATCTTGAGGATGTGAATATCAAAGACTATATTTTTAACGACAAAATTCAATTCAGGCTGAGCGCTACTATTACATCGGGATTAAGCAGCGACCAAAACCTGAAAATCGAACAAACTCTACACGTAAAGGGAAAGAAGCTCTAAAAACCACTATAAAGAATGCCTATTTATCATCACCTGGGAAACATCCCACAAAAAAGACACACCGTTTTTACTGATAAAAACGGTAAGCACTATTACGAGCAGTTGTTTGGAACGGAAGGATTTCATGGAATGTCTTCTTTGTTGTATCACGTGCATCGGCCAACCCAGGTGAAGGAAATTCTTAAGAGTTATTCTGTGGAGCCGAAGATCGCCATTGAAAAAAACATTAAAGCTTTGCTTTTAAAGGGGTTTGAAATAAAGCCTGTTGCAGACTATCTTGAAAGCCGCAAAACCTTGATGATAAATTCAGATTGCGCCATTGGCCTTGCCGCTCCAACCAAAAGTCAAACGGAATATTTTTATAAGAATGCAGATGCAGACGAAATGCTTTTTATTCATAAAGGCAAAGGTATTTTAAAGACCTTTATGGGTAACATTCCCTTTGAGTATGGCGACTACCTTATCATTCCAAGAGGGATGATTTACCAGGTGCATTTTGAAACGACAGACAATCGTTTATTATTTTGCGAAAGTTACACACCATATTACACTCCTAAACGTTATAAGAATTCGCAGGGACAGCTGCTGGAACATTCTCCTTTTTGCGAAAGAGATTATAAACTGCCAACTGAACTGGAAACACATGACAAAAAAGGAGACTTTATTCTCAAACTCAAAAAACAGGGAATGATGCATGAACTCGTATATGCAACGCATCCCTTTGATGTGGTTGGTTGGGATGGCTATAATTTTCCATGGGGGTTCTCTATTCATAATTTTGAGCCGATAACAGGGCGGGTTCATCAACCGCCGCCTGTACACCAGACTTTTGAAACCGCAAGTTTTGTGGTATGCAGTTTCTGTCCCCGCCTGTACGACTATCATCCTAAAGCAATTCCGGCGCCATACAATCACAGTAATATAGACAGCGATGAAGTATTATACTATGTGGACGGCGATTTTATGAGTCGGAATAACATCGAACAAGGACATATTACCCTGCATCCAAAAGGGATACCTCACGGCCCGGCGCCTGGCGCAATGGAGCGCAGCATAGGGCAGAAAGAAACCCAGGAGCTCGCAGTAATGATTGATACTTTCAGACCATTGATGATCACAGAAGACGCTATTCGGATCGATGATGGGAAGTATTATAAAAGCTGGGTGGAGTAGACAGAAAAAAATATCTAAACTTAATTAATTACCCAAATGAAAAAAGATAGATTTTTAAAAGCTGCATTATTAGTGGCTGGCCTTTCGGGCCTGTTGGCCTGCGATAAAAAGGAAGATGAGATAGAGCCAAAACCCGAACCCGTGACCACTGAGATAAAAAAGGGTTTTCCAGAGAATCGCCGGAGTATTCATGGATATTTGTATGCGTGTAGCAGTGGCGGAACTACTAACCCGCAGTTGTCTGTTAATGCTTTTTTTGGAGATCCTGCAAGAGATCTGCTCGGAGTTTTTGATCATCAAAACGAGCAAAATATTTTTTCGGGAGGAACCGGTTTCCCAAATGTTACGGTAGGGAATCTATACGCCAACGGATACCTGGTTAACACGTCGAAAAACACCACGTTTTATAATCGTGTTTTTTCTCTGAGCGGTCTTCCATCCAGCGTTAATTGGAAAAGCGATGGCAATAAGTCTTTTTTTGCCATGGATCTTAATATCCCTGGTCAATTTCCATCTGTTAATCAAGCCGCTTTGAATTCTTATTCGGTCATCTCAAGAAGTAAGGAACTCGTTTTGAACTTTTCTAACTTCATTTCAGAGTGTGATTCCGTTGCGGTTACCTTTGGTTATGGTGGAATTTCATCGCAGTACCTCCGGAAATGCGTTCGTTATAGCGATGGACAAATAAGATTTTCATCGGCCGAACTTTCGAATCTTTCTTACTCATCCATTATGGTTAGTTATTCCGGATTCAGTTACTGGAGTAAGGTTACGAATAACAAGACGTTCGTATTTGAGCTTTCGGGGAAAGCAAATATGTATACAATGTTGACTAATTAATACACTGAATTAAAAAGCCAGGATTGTTGAAGTCCTGGCTTTTTTTGTTTTTTTAAAGTCTTATTTTACAGCAAAAGGGTTGCTGAATTTTCTCTCTCTGAAAATGCCCGGATCACTTAGAGTCTTGAGAAAGTCAACCAATCCTCTTTTTTCAGCAGCAGTTAAACCAAGTCTCACAGGTTCGAGCCCGGCAAGTTCTGAGCTTTCGAGCATGCCATTTTGGTTTACATCCAGCTTTGTTATAAAAATGCTCAGCTCAACATCAGACATATTTAAGTCTATATTGCGCAGAAAAACATCCAGATTAGGATGATTTTTCACCCCGCTGTTATAGTGCTCAACCACCTCTTCAAGCGTCTTAAATCTTCCATCGTGCATATAAGGGGCAGTATACTCCACATTTAAAAGTGCAGGCACCATAAAAGCACCGTTATCTTCCAACCTGTTTGATACGGCTCCAACACCATTGTCTGTGTAAACTTCATCCAAACCAATGTTATGTGATTCGTCCGTAAAGCCATAACCACCACCGCCAAAACCTAAAGAGTCTCCAAACGGAACATTCCTGTTCGATTCAACGTGGTGACAGTTAGAGCAGCGCGCTTTGCCAAAGAACAAATTTTTTCCGAGCTGTTCCGAAGCATTAAGACTTTCCTCACCTTTTTCACTTCGCGCAAATTTATTGTTAGAAAAATCGAAGTTTTTCAGGAATTCACTCAGAGCCATTTGAATCCTGATGCTGTCGATTTCGGCATTAACACCGAAAGCTTTCTTAAAAAGTTCCGGGTAATAAGACGTTTTGGAAATCTTTTGAGCCAGGGCGTCAAGATTTTCAAAACGCATTTCCACATGATTTTTAACCGGCCTTAAGCTTAGATCCAACATGGAGTTTGCCCGGCCATCCCAGAATACCCTTCCTTGTTTTCCGAAGATTGATGGTGAGTTTCTTGGCGTTTTTACATTTTCGAGCCCAACGCTAAACTGCAGGTTATCGCAAAAGGCCTTAGACTGCTGATGACAGCTGGCACAGGACACACTGTTGTTTAAAGACAGGTTTTTATCGTAGAAAAGTACTCTTCCAAGAGTTGCAAGATTATCGTTGGAAGAAGCGCGGTAGTTCTCGGGATTCGCAGGCAATACAGGTGTATCGGAGTAGTTGGTTGAATCATCTGAGGTGTTGTTATCTTTCTTGCAGGAAATAATAACAACAGCAATCACGATTAGGAATGCAAGGCTGAAGGTTACTTTTGTTTTCATGACGCTCTTAATTAGAATCGTAATACAAGATATATGGTTGTTGGGATGATAAATCTGGAGCCAGTCGTTGTTGATGTGCTGATGGTTTCATCGTCAGGTATGCCGCTGTCTGAATGGATGTTAACACGTGAGCTTACTTTTTCATTCACAACCACAAAAGGTACCTCGGCATAAATAGAGAGATTTTTAAGAAGATTGTATTTAAGGCCAACTCCAATCTGTCCACCAGCGCCCGTCGTTTTATCTTCGGTTGTGATCGTTTGTTCTTCTACAGGATTTGGACTCACTTGCACTGTCGTTGTGTTTATGGTGCTCACTTTGTGGCTCTCAATTATGTAATCGGCAAAACAATTAAACGTGAGGGGTCCTTTTTGAAGAAAGTTATAGCTAAACCCTACACGAAGGTCGGTACTGTTAACTGTGGTTTTCCTGGGAAAAGGCTGATCATCAATTTTGGTTTTATTGGTAGAATTCGAAATGCCCGCTCCAATCCTTAAGCCTACCATGTCTTTATAATAGAGATTATAAAAAACCACGTAAGGCGATTGGCTTAATGTGTTGGTTGGATTATTGCTAATTAACTGTTTGACAAGCAAAACAGTGTTGAAACCTATCTCGTGGTTTAATAAATGTCCGGGCTCAACTCTGGCCGAATCCTGTGCTCTTATAGTTCCGAGAGCAAAACATAATAAGATGATGGTAATGAAGCGTGTCATTTTTGGGCAATATAAATGTAGTCTTTTCTTTGTAACTAACAAATAAAAGCCAAAAATATTGTCAGGCCCCCAAAATTTTTAGTAACCCAGTGCTTTTCTGACCTGCGCGAGTTTGTTATTAGCAATTTGAGCGGCCTTGGTTTCGCCGATAGCCAGTTCTTTTTCCAGTAGTTCGGGGTTTTTCATGTAGTGGTCGAAGGCTGTTCTCTGGTTTTTAAATTTTTCCAGGATCAACTCAAACAAAGCAGTTTTTGCATGGCCATAACCGAAACCACCAGCCAGGTAATTTTTGCGCAATGCCTCAGTCTGATCAGTAGAGGCAATTAATTCGTAAAGCCGGAATGTATTATCAGTAGAAGGATCCTTGGGCTCTTCAAGAGTTTTGCTGTCACTTACAATACCCATCACCACTTTTTTCAGTTCCTTTTCAGGAAGAAAAATATTAATAAAGTTATTGTAAGATTTGCTCATTTTTTGGCCGTCCGTTCCCGGAACAATCATCACTTTTGAATCCGTTTTTCCCTCAGGCACTACAAAAAGTGTCTGTCCCATTTTATGATTTATTGAACTGGCAATATCTGCAGCAATTTCCAGGTGCTGCATCTGGTCTTTGCCAACAGGCACAAATTGTGCGTCGTACAATAAAATATCTGCCGCCATAAGCACGGGATAAGTAAATAAACCTGCATTCACATCGCTTAAGCGCTCGCTTTTGTCCTTAAAGGAATGAGCGTTGGCGAGCATTGGATAAGGGGTGAAACAATTCAGATACCAGGTAAGTTCGGTTACTTGTGGCACGCGGCTTTGGCGGTAAAAAATGGTTTTTTGCGGATCAAGTCCAAAAGCAAGCCATGTTGCCGCAACGGCTTTGGTACTTTCACGGATAAACTCCGGATCCTTTTTACTGGTAAGCGTATGCAGATCTGCAATGAAAAACAAGCTATCGTTTTCCGGTTTTCTGCTCAGTTCAATGGCCGGAACAATTGCACCTAAAATATTTCCAAGGTGGGGTACATTGGTGCTTTGTATTCCTGTTAAAATTCGCGACATAAGATCTGCAAATGTATTATTTAGATCGCAAATACAGGCTTTTACAGATGCAATTTTTTCCCGTCTTCCATATAAGAAATTTTGTAGAGATCTTTTCTCCGGTCTTTCAGCGTCTGGACACTGCCGTATTCACGGTTACGACTTAAAAGATTCAGATCAAGATCCTGGAATATCAATGTTTCTGTGTTGGCCGGTGCTTCTGTGGCTATTCCTTCGCGGTGAAATTCAACATCGGAGGGCGTGAAAATTCCGGATTGTGCATACTGTATATCCAGGTTTTCCACTGCAGGAAGGTTGCCAACGCATCCCGCAATAACCATATACACCTGATTTTCTATAGCTCGCGCCTGAGAACAATATCTTACACGCAAATAGCCCCTGCGTTCGTCGGTGTTAAAGGGCACAAAAAGAATCTGCGCCCCTTTGCTTACGGCGATTCTGGCCAATTCAGGAAATTCAACATCATAACAAATGAGGATAGAAATTTTACCGATGTCAGTATCAAAAACCTCCACACGGTTGCCTGGTTTTACACCCCACCATTTTTTTTCATGAGGTGTGATATGGACCTTGTATTGTTTTTCGACTGTACCATTTCGTCTGAAAAGATAAGACACGTTGAAGAGATCATCGTTCTCAATTATAAAATGAGACCCGCCAATGATGTTGATATTATATTTTATAGCTAAACTGGTAAATAACTCTATGTAATGAGGGGTAAATTGGTTAAGAGATCGAATGGCTTTACCAGGTTCTTTGTTTGGGAGAAAGGTAAGCAACTGCATCGTGAACATTTCCGGAAAGAGGACCATGTCGCAACGATAATCTGAAGCTGCGTCGACAAAGTACTCGCAGTTCTGTGCAAATTCTGCGAAGTCTTTAATCATCCGCATCTGGTATTGAACGGCGCAGACCCGCACGTAGGGACTATTTCGCCGGCTTTTGTTATCGGAATAATTGTAATTTGTCCATTCGAGAAACGTTGCATACCCTTTTGATTCTTTATCATTGGGAAGATAATCCGGTAGAAGTCGTTTCAGCACAAAACCGTTTGCCGTTTGCGCGGTAAGAACAGGGTCGTAAATTTTTTTATCGATTACTTTTTCAACGTATTGCGCAGCACTAAGCTTGTCGGCATATTTATGGTAGTTTGGAATACGCCCGCCAATTGCAATTCTCTTTAGATTTTTGTCTTTCGCCAGTTTTTGTCTCGCCGCGTAAAGTCTTCTGGAAAGCTTCATATTTCTGTACTGCGGAGAAACCATTATCTCGATTCCATACAAGGTATCGCCTTTTGGATCGTGATTTGTGATCATCCCCTGATCGGTGAGTTCGTTCCAGGTGCTGGTTTCGGAGTATCGCTCGAAATTAATAATGTGGCTGGATGAAGAAGCGACTAACTTCCCATCATATTCAATGGCTAGTTGACCTTCCGGAAATGTGTGGATGAGACTATTAAACTGCTCGGTTGTCCATGGTTTCATATTTGGGAAACAATCCAACTGAATCGACTTCACCGCATCATAATCAGTAAGCTTCAACTTACGCACTTTGATTTTTTTCATAATAAAGGGGCTTCAAGGACACCGCAAAACAAGTGCCATTAGAAGCACAAGATACGGTGGCGCAAAGGCCCCATCTTTGACCAATGTGCGTAAACCAAAAAACTAAGGATTTTTAACAGCTGTCTTTAATATCGCAGAGCATCTACACAACGCTCCCCATCCATTGCCGCACTCATGATTCCCCCCGCATAACCCGCTCCTTCCCCACAGGGAAACAAATTTTTTAATTGAGGATGCTGTAAGGTGTCTTTATCACGTGGAATCCTCACAGGGGTGGAAGTGCGCGACTCGACTCCCACAATTATTGCTTCATTGGTTAGATAACCTCGCATTTTTGCTCCAAATGCCTTAAATCCTTCTTTTAACGATGGGCCGATTAGTTTTCCAAGAACCATTTGCATGTCTACGCTTTTTGTGCCAGGCTGGTAGCTGCAGTCGGGCAGAGAAGAACTGATTTTACTATTTGTGAAATCCATAAGTCTTTGCGCGGGTGCGGTTTGTGTTTTACCGCCATGAAGCCAGGCGTTTTTTTCAAGGGACTTCTGGAATTCAAGTCCCGCAAGCGGGCCAAAAGTCTTATAGGGTTCAAAATCCGCTGATTCAAGACCAACAACAATACCACTGTTAGCATATGGATTATTACGTTTACTCGGACTCCAGCCGTTGGTTACCACTTCTTCCTGGTTCGTAGCACAAGGCGCAATGATGCCACCCGGGCACATGCAGAAAGAGTAAACACCTCTCCCTTTCACCTGATGCACCAGGCTGTAACTGGCCGCCGGCAGATAGTCACGGATCGCCTGCACTTCATTTAGATTGCCGCAATGGTATTGTATACTATCTATTAACGACTGAGGGTGTTCAACCCGCACGCCCAATGCAAAAGGCTTGGCTTCTATCAACACAGATTTCGAATGCAGCAATTCGTAAATATCGCGCGCAGAATGCCCGGTTGCGAGGATCAGATTTTCAACCTTAAGCTCTTCTTCATCGCTCCCGGTTAAAATTTTAATACTCGTGATCTTCTCTCTGGTTACATTAAAATCTATAAGTTTTGTATTGAAACGAATCTCTCCTCCAAAATGTAAAATGGTTTCGCGGATATTCTGGATTAGTAAAGGAAGTTTGTTGGTTCCGATATGGGGATGCGCGTCAACAAGAATTTCAGTGCTTGCGCCATGATAAACAAAAGTATTTAATATTTTTTCAATATCTCCCCTTTTATTGGAACGCGTATATAGTTTTCCATCACTATATGTGCCGGCACCCCCTTCTCCGAAACAATAATTACTTTCAGGGTTAACAATATGATCTTTGTTTATTGCCGCCAGATCACGCCGCCTGGCTTTTACATCCTTTCCACGCTCTATTACAACAGGCTTAATACCTGCTTCCAGGCAGCGCAGTGCAGCAAATAAACCGGCGGGACCAGCGCCTATGATATGGCAGGTTTTGCCCGATGATGAAACATTTTTGTAAGCTGCCGTGAATTCAAAGGGTGGTAAGTTCTCGTCAACAGCAGCAAGTACCGTGAGATTGATTTTTATTTTTCTTCCTCTCGCATCAATGCTGCGTTTAAGAATGCGGATTGCCAGGGATGAGGTAGTGTTTAAAGAAAGTTCTTCTTTAACATGATCTTTCAGCCTTTGTTCATCTGAGGCGAGTTGTGGACTTACCTGTAACTGGATTTTTTTTTGCATAAAGGAAGAGTTTTATTCTTCAATATCTAACCCAGGTATCACAATTTGCGACACCTTATTTATCCCTCAAAGGTAATACTAAAAACCACCATTCTTGAACGGACCTTATCAATGCTGTTCGTAAACACACTATTTTCTTTTTTCAATAAGTTCTTGGTGCCAATAAGAAGTTTTAGCTCAAAACCAAGTTTAAAATACTGCAGATAAAAGTCCACTCCCGCACCCGCGCTGTAAAAAAAGTCGTCGCGTAACAATTTTACATTGTCATCAAGTTGGTTTGGTCCGGCATTTGAAGCTCCGCCGGCTTTTTTTCGCGCAGAAAGATCGAGTGTGTAACCGCCTCCGCCAATAACATAGGCTGAGAAATTTGCCTGCCTTTTGGATTGGATTTTAACCTCCATGGGAAAAATGAGGAACACGGATTCCACTGTTTTTTCAAAAACTTTTGCGCTGTCGCGGTCCGGGGTTTCAAATCTATATTGTATTCGCCGTGTACCAAAGCTGATGTTTGGTGTTAGTCGAAGCCTCACATACTCAAAAAGCCGCGCATCTGCAACCAGGCCAATAGCGAAGCCTTTGGCTGGTTTTGAGTAAATCGTTTTTACATCATAGCGTGAAGATTCTATTATAGTATCAGGCATCGCTGAATTCGGCACAGGATTAATCCGGAAGTCGGTGGAGTTTCCCGCAATGGTAAACCCGAAATGCAGTTTTTGCCTGTAAAATCGGGGCAGGTTAACGCCATATCCATCACTTTCCTGCGAAAAAAGAAGCGCTGAGTAGAAAAAGACAATTA
>JAEUTM010000546.1 GCA_016788025.1 Bacteroidia bacterium | reverse complement strand
GTTGAATTCCGACTCACTTAGGCTTTTTTCAATTTTTGTGCCCCAGCTCTGGCAGTTAAATACAATGTGGCCACCGTTCCATTCGTACCAGTTTCCCCAATTAATTTTAATGGGCGATAAATAACTGACCAGGTGATTCGGATAAAAGGAGCTTGCTGCATTTTTGTTGATCAATTGTGCGTCTATGAGTAGGTAGGCCACGCCCGAATTTGTATAGGCTCGTCCTGCTTCCAGAATTTTATTAAAACCGGCATTAAGTAGTGATAGCTGAAAAGGGGCCTGGCGGTTAAAAAAAACTTTAGCCCAGGCAGTCATTTCTGGCGGTGTTGTGATTCCGGTGATATCAGGCATCCCATTGTAAACGGGAAAATACTGATTGTAGACATCGCGAATGCTGGCCATGACGATCCAATCGGCATAGTTCATAGACGGAGGCACAGTGCTCAGTAGAAGACTGGGCCGTGGCTTAAATAATTTTCCGTTAACGGTTGCTTCTCCGTTTTCGTAAAGTTTTTTTACAAAGGTAGCAAGCGTGAGGCCGGAGCTGTCGTTGGCCAGATTGAAACAAATCGCTGCCGGTCCGCAGAGTGGCGTTGTTTTTTGATCGGTGGTCAGAGGATTATTGAGTCTGAATGTCAGGTCATCTTTGAGTTTTGCCAGGCCTATGGATGGCCAGATATTATTGTTTACAATGCCATTGGCCAAATTTAATGCGTCGTTTTTTGGCGGAGGAGGACCATTGTATGTCACAGAATATCGTACGTAATAACTGGCTTCGTCGCGATTGAAGTGAAGGGTCGAGCTCCCGCTGGAACCGTTTAAGGTAAAGTCACCCAGAAGATCATCCGGGTCTGCATCATCCTCGTCCCAAACAGTAATTCTAAAACTGTGTTCGAATTTATTAACGATGTTCAGTGCGCGGGTGTCTCCATCGTTCATTCCACCCACATTAACCTGAATTTCCACGCCGTCAATGTAATATTTCAGATACACATGATCTTTCCCAACCCAATCTTCGGTTTCTTCGCAGGTAATGTAATGTAGAATTATACTGTAGGGTACATAACGTTCGTAAGCCATAATTTATTTTTTTTGTTACTTAATAATTTTCGGAATGTTTGCAAGATCAGCTTTAATGAGTGCAAGATTAGGATCTTTAAACAAGGTCTCAAGCCAGGCGCCCCCTGCAGCGGCTAGTTTGGTAATATTGGCAATTGCTTCTTCTTTGTTTGATCTTGAGCATTCGAGACAGGCCAGGTTGTACCAGGAGCGGGGAGTGTCTGAATCCTTCCAGAGTTCTTCGGCTTTTTTCATGTCGCCAGATTGGGCTAAAAGATTTCCTTTAAAACACATGGCATCCGTATTTTTATGTTCAGCAATAAATTCATCCAGGATCGGCATCAACTCTGTGGTGTTTTTTGTTTTCATGTAAATCTCAGCGAGACAGGCTTTAGCCTCGGGCGTGTTGGCCGTTTTATAGGCTTTTATGGCTTCTGCTTGGCGATCTTGATTTTGGAAGAGCTGGGCTAACAAAAAGGCCGAGCGTTGATCGCCCGAATAAACTAAAACATTTTCCGCGAGTTTGGTTTCTCCAGCATACAACCAATTGTAACCCGCTTCGAAATATTCTTTACTTTTTAAAATGCCAAAGGTGATCTCACCACCATCGAGGGTATTACCGGCGACGTCATTTATAGAAATACTGAGCTTGTGAATTCCTTCGGTTAATGCAGAAGGTATCCCAGCTTCAATACTATACAGACCATCTACAGGCCCCTTGCAAGTGGCTTTTATGGTTTTTTGATCAAGCGTTACGCTCAAGGTTCCTGGCTTAAGACCGGGTCCTCCTGTTTCCAGTATGCTTGCGGAAATATTTTTTACTTCAGTATAAAAATTTCCATTTGCGGGTTGCGAGGATATAACACGTGGATTGGTGAGGTCGACATTGAAATTCAGTTCACGGCTGTATTGGTTCCCTGCCCAATCGCTGGCTGTTACTTTTAAAATTTGTGGACCTTCTGTGAGATTGGATTTGGGAACGGCGGTGAAGTTTACCTCATTACCGATATACACTTCAGACTTTACATTCATTGACTTACCATTAATGGTCACAATAGCCTCCGGTTTTACACCGGAGCCACCAAGGTCTCTCACGGTAAAATATATGTTTGGTTTTGCCTGGTTCGTATAACCTTCCTGTTCGGGACTTACAAATTCTATACTTGGCGGCATATCATCGCAATACACAGATATTTTTTCTGAACTGGCCAGGATGCCTTGTTTCTGGGATTTTTTGTAGGCACGAACCTGGAATACTGTTTCTGTTCCCGTATTTAAAATGTCAGAGATATCTAAGTTCAGAAAACGTAGCACAAAAAAAGTTTGGGAAGGAGGACTTTCATGAGTGAGAATAATTTTGCCATCGCGTAAAACTTCTATTTTTGAAATATTTCCTCCGTCGGGATTCTCTGAGTCTTCAGAAGGAGCATAACATGACACGGAGAGATCGACGCTTGTTTTGTTTGTGCAGAAACCGTCGGAAGGTGACTGAATGCTTATAGGCGGCGGAACAACATCTTCGAGCCAGAAGCTGAAAATAAGGTCGTGACAAGCATCCTTGCCCATACCCTTTACTTCAAAAATTTCTTGAATGCTAAGAAATTTACCCGTGTTTTTTTTGTCTCTTGCTTTAAGAACTGCTTCCGCCTGTTTGAGAGATAAGCCTTTACCTTCTCCACCATAAGCCGGATCGTCGACTACTTTTTTTACAAGAGATGCGGCAGAGCCGATAGAGTTTATATATTTTACGATTCTTTTTTCAATCTGCGTGGCATAGGTGAGTTTTTCAAGTGGATTGGAAAAGTCTTCCGCAAAATTGAAAAAAATATCGTGTCGTGTATCGTATCCAATTCCCTTAATAGCAAGAATCTGCTCAAGATTTCTGAATTTATTAAAGGAGTACTTCCTTCTTTCATGCAGGATTTTCTCTGCGAGTTTTTTGTTAATGCCTCTTTTGTCTTTTCCATAACAGGGATCATCAATGATGGTAGACATTATTTCTTCAACGGAGCTTACCTGGTTAAAGAAGCCGGCAATCCTCTGTTGGATAATCAGGCTTATTTCTTCTGCATAAATCATTGTCGTTTGATGTTAAACGGTATTAATAGATTGGGTCTGACTTTTTGTTGAAACGAAATACGTCTAATTTACAAGGCCGGCAAAGAAACCTTTTGCAGGAAGTGATTTCTATTTTGTGAAGTGTGGAATTTACTTTGTGAACGAACTTGTTTTATTTTTACATGAGCCTTCGATCGTCATGCGGTCTTAAGGCATCCCGGCAGATAATGTGGTTCCCCCGATAGTTTTATTCTTCTTGTTGAAGTAACCAAACCTTTGCGCTAAAGCTTACGCCCGGGAGCACCAAGGCGGCAGCCATATTAGCCCATACATATAGAAACGACTAATAACACTTGTGTTACTTACGGAGTCTAAGGAGGTAAATATTTCCATGCAGGGCCTTTTTAAAGGTTTGTCATTTGAAACAGGAGTTTAGACCGGAGCTTAGGTATAGTAATAAGGGGAATTTTTTAGTTGATTTTTTAACGATGGGATTTTGACAAATTAAGAATCAAAAATGGAGGCAAGTTTTACGTTTTACGTTTCACGTTTCTTGTTTCAGGTTATGGAGCTTGAAACGTGTAACCAGGAAATGAAATAATCCAACTACTTCACCACGCCGTTTCTGGCTTCACATTCTCTTTTAAATTTCTTTTTGCTTTGGCCGAACTTTTTGTAGGTCATATAATGATAACCAACAGAGTCGTAAACTTCGCAGGTTTGCCATTTGAGGCAGGAGCTAAGAAGGGAACTCAGGAATAGTAATAAGAGGAGTTTTTTCATAATTGGGATTTTGTCCAAATTAAGAATTAATATTTAGAAACAAGAAACAAGGTATAGAACCAGGGAGTTTAAGGTTTCAAGTTTAGAGTTTCAGGTTGGAGGCAGGGAGGCAAGTCCCCGAGGTTACATGTGGTTTAAGATTGTTCAATTGTTCCGAGATGCGCCTAATTTGCACTTTTGCACTTTGAATGTTTTCTAAGAATAAAATTAAGAATTAGAAATTGAGAGGGCTGTTGGGTTTATTCTGCGGCTTCCCGAAATCTAATTCTTAATTTTTATTTTCCATTCGGGTTTATCGGGTAAGTACTAATTTTTGTTTTATCAACTGACCTTCATGTTCGCCCATCAGAATGTATATTCCCGTAGGCACGTCGGAGATATCATTTTGTCCAGCGGTTAAAGTTTTTACGGTTTGTCCAAATTCGTTTACCAGGCTGAATGTTTTATTAGTTGCTGAAGAAATGGTAAGCACATTATCGGCCGGGTTTGGATACATGTTGAGAGATGCACGGTTCTCTGAGAGTGATGAAATTCCTGTGCATTCCGATACCGTTTGTGTGTAAGTAGTACTGTTACTGCAATTGTTAACATCGGTTCCCTGCACTGAAACGGTATAATCCCCGCTGGCTGCAGGTGTTGCCGTAATTACCGAAGCGTTTGAGCTGCTACTCCAGGTATATGAAGTGGAAGCACCAACTGTTGTAAAGGTGACCGCTTCACCAAGACATAAAAGACTATTGCTGCTAACGATGGAAATAAATGGTAAGGGATTTACAGTAATGGTTTCGGCAATGGCTACTGTGTTGGTACAACCTGTAACTGTGTCGGTTCCGGTTACGGAGTAGCTGTTGGTTGTATTTATTGTAAAAGCCTGGGCGTTCGTAATGCCACCGGTCCATGTAAACGTGTTAGCACCGCTGGCTGTTAAGGCCACCGTTGACCCGGCACACACAAGATTTGAGCTGGCCGTAACTGATAGAACCGGCAAAGCAAGGATATTGATCGTTGCCATAGCTGTATCGCTGCAGGTTGTCGTGGTGTTGCTTCCAACCACTGTGTATGTGTCAGTTGTGTTTGGAGTGAAGGGAACGCCATCTGTTACACCACCTGTCCAGGTGTAAGAATCTGCTCCTGTTCCGCTTAATGTCACAGGAGTGCCTAAACATACAATGGTATTGCTTACGTTCGGACCAACAATAGGTGGTGCTATGGTGGTGGTATAGTCATTCGGAACGGCACCGGGTGTAACCCAGTTGGAGATGGTACCTGTTAATGCAAAGTTCACTATTGTACCGTTGCCTACTGCAGCGGCGCTGGTTGGCGTTGTTACCCCGCTGTTGCTTCCAGAAGCTACGCCCTGGTTAAAATGATAATTGAAAATTAATCCCGGGGCGTTGGCGGGAATCTCTGCGTTCATATACGTACGGATCTCGCATTGCGTGCGTGCAACATTCCAGTAGCGCACTTCATCGATGTAACCATTAAAATATTCAGGAATAAAAGGTGCAGTGCCAATCATTTGGTCAGTGCCCGGTGCTACTACGTTTCCAGTGTGGGTTTCTGTTCCTATCACAACACCATCTACATAGATCTGTTTGATTGCGCCGTCATAAACCGCTGCAATGTGATGCCAGCCGTTCACATAATTGGTTGCTGTTATGGGAACATCTAATTCCGTATAGCCGCTTGTGGTGTTTAATCCAAACGACAAGAATGCCCCGTTGTTCTGGAATGACAGGAGCCATTGTGTGGTACTATTACCTGTGTTCTGACGCGTAATGGTGTAATACGTATTGGTTGTAATGTTTATTGGTTTTACCCAGGCCTCTATGGTCATTTTATCGGAACTGCTGAAATTAATGGTGGGTGTAATAACGTGATCGTCTATACCGTCGAAATACAGAGCAGAAGCTGTTTGGGCTTTTGCCCCTGTAAAGAGCATTACCATCATGCAAAAAAAGCCGATGGTTACGTTTGGGATGTAATTTTTTTTCATGGTTTGTTTTTTTATCACAAAGCGAACAATGTTCTGATTTGTGCTTGGTTTGTGATGCAATGCTAATGTCTTAAGCCTGGGCTTAAAATTATTTGTGACTAAGGGGCTAAGTTTGGGATAAAATGCTGAAGCTTTGGGAAATTCAAAAAAGAACTCAGCTGCCAGCTTTTGTTCTTTTCCAGAGAAAAATAACTTCTTTACCACAGTTATCGCAGCGGTACTTGCGGATACTGAGAAGTCCTGCTGAAAAAAAATTAAGAACTGTACGTTTAAAGCGGCTTTCCTTTGTTACACTGAGCTTTCCGCCACAACGCGGGCAGTTTACACCGATTATCGTTTGGGAAACAATGATCTTATCGAGGTCGATAATGGCCATAGGAGAACAATGATAAAACAAAAGAGAGGTGCCAGAAATCAAAAGTGATAAAGGCAGGGACTTTGGTATAAAATGCGGGAAGTTTGGGAAATCTGTTACTGCGTGATACCGAGCGCTTTCATTAGCTCGTCTTTGTACGATTTTCCAATGGCCAGCTTTGTACCGTTTATTGAAATCTCTGAGGTTGAGACATGATCGATAAGTTCTTTATTTACCACGTAACTTCGGTGGATCCTAAGCAGAGCGGGATGCTTCACCTGTTCGAGCAGGTCTTCGAGCTTTGAACGGATCATGATTTTCTTTTGTGCAAGTAGATGTATGTTCACATAATTGCCTTCGCTTTCAAGATACAGAATGTCGCGGAGCCAGATCTTTTTGAATATATAGCCGTCTTTGATAAAAAAAGAAGCATGCTCTTCTTGTTTGATCTTAGCGGAAGAGGAATTGTTTTTTTGTTTCGTGTAATTATTTAAAGCAATTTCAATAGCAGAGAAAAGTTGTTCGCGGGTAACGGGTTTTAAAAGGTAGGCCTGGGGAGAAACTTCCTTCGCTCTGTTCAAGGTTTGGGGATCGAGGTTAGCCGTGAGGAAAATGTAGGGAATTTGAAAATCACTGTTCAGTGTGCGCGCCACATCAATGCCATCTTTTTTGCCCATGAGGTTGATGTCGAGCAACACCAGGTCAGGTTTTTCGTGATGGATAAGTTCAATAGCTTCGGTGTAATGTGTAGCGTTATCCGGCACCTCGTATCCAATGGACAAAAGCATTTCCGAAATGGCCGAGGCAATGATCATATTGTCTTCCACGATGGCTATTTTAAAATTGCTCATGTTTTTTGTAATTCGGAATTCCTGGTTTCAAAATCTTTCAGCTTCAGTTCAAATGTACTTCCTTTTTCAAAAACATAGCGTATGGTTCCACCAAGCTGGCGACTTAATTGCCGGATGAGTTTAAAACCAAGCGATTTGCTTTTGAGATTCTCAACTTCCGGGGGAAGGCCCGGACCGTTATCATGGTAACGGAACAAATAGGTCCCTTTTTCTATTTCCCTTAACTCCAACTGAATGAGGCCTGATTTTTTTCCGTTGAAGGCGTATTTGTAAGAGTTAGTGAAAAGTTCGTTCATAATCAGGCCAAGGGGTAGGGCAGTGTCTATGTCGAGAAAAACAGGAGGGACATGTATTTCGGTGTTAACCTCACATCCCGGCAACTTAAACACATTGTGGATATGGCTTGATAGTTCTTTCACGAAGCTTTGCATTTCCACTCCTTTCAAATCGTCGTGCTGGTAGAGGTTCTGGTGAATGAACGAAATGGAAAGAACGCGATTCTGACTCTCGGAAATGGCAGCGCTTATTTTTTCATCGTTGCTCCGAATGCCCTGCATTTCTAACAAGGCTGAAATAACCTGTAAATTGTTTTTTACCCGGTGATGAATTTCTTTTAAGAGCGTGTCTTTTTCCCGGAGTAAGTCTTCCTGTTTTTGTGTGATCTCCTTTAATTGCATGGTTCTTTCCGTAACGAGATTTTCGAGTTCGTTTTTGGTTTTCAGGAGTTGGCGGTTGCGCCAGCGGAAAATAAAAATCAGTGCGAATAAAACACAGAGCGCACATGCACTTATGAACCACCAGCTCAGGTAGAAAGGCTTGAGAACTCTGATGGGAATAACAAGCATGTGAGGGCTCCAGGCCCCGTCCTGCAATCTGCCTTTCACGTGAAGTGTGTATTCACCATAAGGCAGTTGTGAAATACGCAGAGAGTTTTCATTGATGTTTATCCAGTCGCGATCTAATCCTTCTATTTTATAAGCGAAATAGTTTTTTCCCTCGTCGTAGTTTAGTAATTGAAATTCAAGATTGAAAAAATCGTCACCGGGTTTTAAGGTGATATTATTCTCCTGGATCAGTTGCTGGGTTTTATTGACAAGGTTGCGTTGTTTCCCGTCGAACTGCTGGAACGATACAAGTCTCAGTGGTGCAGCGTTAAGGGTATTCTCCGTACGCATTTCTTCGGGATCAAATGCGTTGACGCCGTTAATGCCTCCAAAATACATGCGGCCGCTGGCAGACTTGTAATAACTAATGCGGTTGCATTCGTCAGCACTTAAACCGTTAGCTTTGGTGTAAATGCTTACGCGTTCGGTTCCAGGATTAAAACACATGATGCCATAACTACTGCTTAGCCAGAGATTCCCTCGTTTGTCTTCCAGGATGGCATAGATCACATTACTGCTAAAACCGTGGTCTATAGAATAGGTTCGAAAAGTGTTGGTATTGCGGTTCCAGCAGATCAGTCCGTCTCCATTCGTGGCAAGCCAGAAATTTCCTTTTTTGTCTTCGTGCACATAATGGATGTCCATAAAGGGAACTTTTATGTTTGCTTCATTATCTGATGCGTACCTGTTTTTGACCGCCGCGGTTGCAGTGTCTATTTCATACAGACCGTTTTTGCATACCATCCAGAGTTTTTTGTCAATGCTTTTAAAAAACTGGTATATCCAGGCCGGCTTTGTTTCTTTGGAATTTAAAGGCGCAGGTTTGACCGAGTCGTTCTCTAAAACAAGCAGGCCGGTAGAAAAACCTCCTAAGAGTAATTTGTTTCCAAGTCTTATGGCAGCCCAAAGGTCTCCCGCAGGATGTGCGTATTCCCTGGTTTTCCCGGTTCTTAAATTATATGTTACGTAATTCTGCTGCCTGAGGTTTTTTCTTCCTCCAATCCAGAGGTTCTGATCCTCATCTACATAAAATCCATCGTAAGCAGTTTGCTTTCCCGGGATCAGTTGCTCGTAGACAGGTTTGGCACTTTTGGGAGCTTTTACTTTATAAAGCCCGCGCCAGCAATTCACAATCAGATTTCCCTGTGAGTCTTCGCAAATGCTTCTTGTCTGGTATGCGTTGTCTTGTTCTCCGGGGTCGATGCTGTTGGCGTCGAAATAATGACTGAAAAAATTCCTGGTCAGTGAAATCCTGTAGACTCCATTGTTGGTGCAGATCCAGTGCTGCCCGTTCACTGTAAAATAATCGTAAACGACATTTAACTGGCTACTGATCACATCTTCGATCAGCGGAATGGTATTTCCCTCTTCAAAAAGAAACACTCCTTTGGATTTGGAGAAAAGTACAGATTGTCCACTGAGTGGATCGAAGAATGCATAAAGAAATTCTGCCGACAGGTTTTGGGTGTAACTGTCAAAGAACTGTTTCTGAAGTTTTAAAGCTTGTTTCGCTCCAACAAGTTCATGGATCACGGGACTAAATTCGTGTTTGTTTCCACCCATCTCTTCAAGGGGCAGGCTGTGGAAGTAACATTTGCCTGTTTTGCTGATGTTAAGGGGCGCAATGTTACGAAGCTTCAGATTGGGAATGTTTAATGTACCACTGGTAGAAAGCAAACACAGGTTATGATTCCATGTGCCGAATAATATTTTATCATCACGGAACATGGCGGGACAGCAAGGTGAGATGGCTTCCGTTTTATTTAATTTTCTAAAGCCTTCCGTTTTGGTATAAAGGTAGAGCGAAGGACCTGCTTTTTCACTTACATAGATCAACAGTTCTCTTTTTTCGTTGGCGCTGATGGTTTTTATTTGGTTTTCAGGAAAGGGAAGACGGTTTTTGAAATGTTCGCTGAAAGAACGGATGCGATAAGTGCTTAAATCAAGAATGTCTACTTTTCCATCGGTGTTGAGAATATCTATTCTTCCGTCGTTAATAGATGCGCCCAGGGGTGAAGAATATTGAATCCATAACAGGTGATCGTTGCTTTCGGAGATTGATTTTGCTTCGTTGCTCTGGAGTCCGTTTTTTTCGCGGGTGAAGAGCATAAAATTTTTTCCGTCGTATCGCTGCAGGCCATAACTTGTGCTGAGCCACACAAAACCGTCGCTATCCTGTGCACCTGCAGTTACCTGGCGGGCCGTGCGACCGTTTTCGAAGGCCAGCATACTTTTACTCAGAATGTAATTGGGTGTTGCTTGTTGCGCAACAAGGGAAGCAAAGAGCGCACAAAATATAAAACTGAGACGGGGTTTATTCACAGAATAATATTTTAAACCACGAATGTACGATATTAGAACAATGCGGCAAGGCTAGGGGGAAACGGAACCGTCGTTCAATACTTTATTTCGACGAGTGTGAGGGGTCTTGGCATGAAGGCAGAGTCTCCCAGGTTGTTCAGTGGGACCTTATAGTGTTTTTTTATCTTTCTCATGTAAGGACCAATAGCAGTAAGCGCAACATTCTTTGGGTCGGCAACGTACATGTCTTTAAAGATAAAATCTTCCCAATGGATCAGCATGCATTGTTTGGGTTTGATTTTCGAAAGTAAAGCGTCAGGATAATCTTTTACATAAGCATGGGAAGCTACACAAAGAATAGCTAGGTCTACGGATTTTCGTTTTAACTCGGCTGGTGGTGGAAATCCAAAAGGTGGAGCGCTGGAAGAGGTTTGAATATACAAACGAAGTGTATCATCGGGACTGATCAGGTCTACCAGGAAAGAGAATGTGCTTCCTTCGCGCCAGTCGTCCATTTTTGTTTTGGTAGTATAGTCTTTATAGTCTTTAAATGTTGAACAATCTGTAGGGCCGGCCATTTGATGAACACCGTAGAAGTGTGGAGCATGATTAGATTGAATAGGCAATACACGAATGTTTTTGGAAATGCGTTGCCAGCTCTCTGGCGCAGCATCCTCGGGACCCTGAAAAAACTGCAAGGGATCCAGGTTTATAAATTCGTGTCCACTCAGGAAGTTTGCAACAGTGCAGGAGGCAGAAGTACTCCCGAAGATTTTTACTTTTTCGGCTAGTTTGTGCCGCGCGAGGAGGATGGGTAGATCTTCCAGGTGATCGTAGTGAGAGTGCGAAACTAATACAGTGTTTATTTTATTCGTGTCGATACCAACAGCCTGAACCCTATCCATTACTTTGGCTGTGTTGCCTGGTGTTGGCGCAATCTGCGTTTTTAAAAGATCCTTACCAAACTTGTGACTTGTGTAAAAGGGATCAGTCATAAACACTTCTTCACTATTATGGGCAATTACCA
The DNA here is from genome assembly GCA_016788025.1 of Bacteroidia bacterium. GTDB lineage: Bacteria > Bacteroidota > Bacteroidia > B-17B0 > Aurantibacillaceae > Aurantibacillus. The sequence goes on along the minus strand of JAEUTM010000546.1, from coordinate 713 downwards.
GTCCGCCGCAGCCAGTATACATAATTTTAGCGCTGTGCGCACCATTGCCCAGAGTTCTGCAAACCTGATTTTGATTCGGAACAATTCCGTTTTTAATCCAGCGGTGCGTGCTGTGGGAGCAGGAGGAGAGGAGGAGGGAGGTGAAAATGTAAAATAGAATGTACTTCATTGACTTCGTTTTTAATTAAAAAACGGGTGGTGTTCTTGTTGATCTACAATGTACATAAATTTATAGCTATTGAACTGGGTTTTAGATTTGTTGTCCGATCGACTTTAACCGATTTGCGAGTTTGTGTTAATGTGGAGTATAATTCTTTAGCCAATCAATATTGGTAAAGATCCCTATTTCCAGTCCAGCGGTATAAAAGCGAGTGTTGATTTGCGTGGATTTTGTACTATTGAGATTATAGTATAGAACAGGGTATACTCTAAGATCAAAATAGTAACCTGGCTTATAGCTAAAGCCCAGGCCCATTTTTAAGTTGGCGGAAAATAATCCATATGGTTGCTTTGGCGCAGGTAAATAGTTGCTCGTTCTAAAACTTAAGCTGAAGCCAGCTAACAGCAAAGGTGCGAAGTCTCTACGAAGAGGTGTATACACGTAAGAGATAACTACAGAGTTAACACTTTGGGATTCTTTTTTACGGTAACCAGGGTTTGTAGCAGTGCCATTGGACCAATCGACGACGTGGGTCGTGTCTACATAATTGAAT
>JAEUTM010000523.1 GCA_016788025.1 Bacteroidia bacterium | reverse complement strand
GTTCAATTTCATTTTTTATTCCATTGGTAATCTCCTCTGAAGCGCTTTTGTAGGATGTTGCTTCTGTAATCTGTTTCTGGAGATCCTCCAATTTTGCCAGCGATTCCTTTGAATTTTTATTCTTTACAGCCTTCTCGAGCTCTTTCGCATACTGATCATTAAGTTCAGCTTCTTTCTGTTTGTGTTTCGCATCATCATCAAGTGCCGTAGCAAAAACCAACAGTTTTTCCGCGCTGTTTTTCTCTCTCTCGGCTATTTTTAGCTGCTCGTTAGCTGTTTCCAGCGCAACCTTTTTTTCGTCCAGGTCCACAATTTCGTTGGCTTTATTTAAAGCGTCATTTGCTTCAGCAAGTTTTTTATCCGCAGCTTGTTTTTGTTTATTGCCCGCATCTTTGGCCGCAAGAGATCCCCGGTTAAGTTCTGAGGCTTCTTTTTTTGATTCACCGGCATCCTGCTTTGCTATTTTGGAAAGCTCGGTATTGCTGAGGGTTTGTTTAGGCTGATTTGCTGGAGTATTGGGCGTATTTGTGGATTTACCTGAACTATTTGTATTTGTTGCTACCGTCTCCGGAGGTCCGGAATCAGGTATTTTGTTTTCGCCCTCATTTACATCAAGCCTGGCTTTTTTCTCTATAACCTTCAGGTACTTCAGGTAGTCGTCGTCGTTTGTTGGCTCATCAAAATAGTTGAGAACCTTTAATTTCCCGCTTTCGTAAGAAATGGTTTGCCGGAACGGTTTGGAAGTTTTTGTAAACGGAAGGTTTACCTGTGCTGATTGTGTTTCAAGGCCTGGTGTTTCAACGGTAAATACTAGCTTGCCACCGTTAGGCACTTCAATAGAGTAGTCGCCGTTTTCTTCTGAGTTGTAATTGCCAATTGTAGCATCACTGAACAGATCTTTGATGGTAATGCTGCAAGCGAGCGGATATTCAGGACTTCCTGGAATAACTTTTCCGGTAACAGCAAGGATATCTATCGGGCGGCGTTTTGTTTTTACTTTCAGTACATCTATTTTGCCTGGCACACTTTGGCGACCTGTGCTGAAGTATGCAATCGTTTCAAGTGAGTCTGTTACAAACAAATAATCGTCGTCCGGGGAGTTGATAGGAAATTCCATATTAACGGGCGCTTCCCACGAACCTGTTCCTTCGTTGTAAACAGACTTAAAAATATCGTATCCGCCCATGCTGTTATATCCCTTACTGGCGAAATACAGGGTTTTGCCATCCGGATGAAGGAAGGGATAATCCTCGTCAAATTCTGTGTTGATACCCTTTACTTTTTCAGGTTTCCCAAAAGTACCATCAGCCTTTTTGTACGCAACGTAAATATCCCGGCCATTGTCATCGTCTTCCCCATAACTACTGAAGTAAACAAGCTCGCCTGTATTAGGGAGAAATACCACAGATTTTTCTTTTTTCTTTTTATCAGTGCTGGTTTTAAATTCGTCGGGTTTCACGAGCAATTTTCCACCTATTTTTTTATAATTCCTGAAATAATCGCTTTCTGAAAGCTGCGTTTTGCTAATGACTTCGAGGTCGGTAAGATTGCTTAGTAAATGCTTGCCGTTTGCCGCCGACTTAATTTCCCGGTCAACCTGGAGCTTTTTTACCTGGGATGCAGATGCCGAAAGTTTGTAAGTATTATAGTGTTTAATCGCCTCATCGAACTGGTAGTTGATGTGAAAACCTTTGGCCAGGTAAAATTCACTTTCTTTTGGAGCCTCTTTTCCTGCCCCAGTTGCGGCCTTAAGATAAGGTAAACACTTTTTCTTGTCGGGCTCTGCATAAATCATACAAACCCCTAGTCTGAAGTTGTATTCCGGGTCTTTAGGGAAATTAGAAACGAGTTGCGAATAAAGTTTGTAAGCCCTTACATAGTCTTCTTCTTTAAAAAACTTATCGGCTTCCTTTTTGATATCGTCAAATGATGAGGCATTTTGTCCAAAAGCGGCTTCAACCTGAAGCAATAGGTATAAAACAAGGATTTTCCCTGCAAGACCTCGGATAATAGACAACCTTAAGGTTATAAACCTTAGACTCATACAATCAAATGATGGTAAATTTACTTATATTTAAAAAGGGGTGAAACTTTTAAAATATAGATATAAACAACCTTTTGCTTATAAAGATGAGGTAAATCGCAGAATTCCATAAAACGAAAAGGGCCTCATTTATCAGGCAAAAAATGTGCTTTTCTGAGGTTTGGTTTTAACGAAAAGGGCGGTTTTTCGAAGGTAAAGATCTGTAACGTTTTATAAAGACCCGGTTTTTAATAAAAAGCAAAGGCATATGGCATAA